>JBMFUH010000129.1:0-10763 GCA_049966735.1 Isosphaeraceae bacterium | reverse complement strand
ATCCGGGCCATCTGGTCGCTGAGGATCCTGTCTGCCGAATCGGCCGGAACGCTGCGAATGTAGTAGCTCGGGTCCATGTACTTGAGGTTGATGGGGACTCCCCGGCCCTTGAAGTACTCGATGATTCGATCTTTGAGGAACAGACCGATATCCTGATGCAGCAAGTTGCCCGAGGCATCGCGCCGGTTCTGATCGTGCGGCAACAGCTCTTGCCCAGCGCCCTCGGCGACCACGATGAGAGCATGGTTCTTCTCCAGAACACGCTGCTCAAGTGCCGCCAGGAACCCATTCTCACCTTCGAGGCGGAACGGAACCTCGGGGATCAGAACGAAGTTCGCATCCTGACTGGCCAGGGCGGCGCCAGCGGCGATGAATCCGGCATTTCGCCCCATCAGCTTGACCAGGCCAATGCCGTTCGGGGCGCACCGCGCCTCGACATGGGCCCCGCGCAGCACCTCTTCGGCACGCTCGAGCGCCGTGTTGTAGCCGAAGGAGGTGAAGACAAACTCGATGTCGTTGTCGATCGTCTTGGGAATGCCGACCACCGCCTTCGGCAAGCCCCGCCTCGAGACCTCCTGAAAGATCGCGAAGGCCCCGCGCTGGGTTCCGTCCCCACCAACACAGAAGAGAATGTCGACCCGTTCGCGCTGCAGGGTGTCCACCACCACGCCGAGATCCTGCTCGCCCCGCGAGCTGCCCAGGACGGTGCCGCCAAGGTTGTGGATCTGGTCGACGAAGCTCGGGGTCATCTCGACGAGCCTGAGGCCTGAATCCGGGTTCAGCCCCAGATAGCCGTTGCGGACGCCCAGCACGCGGGGGACCAGGTAGTTGTAGGCCAGTTCGGAGTAGAGGCCGCGGATGACGTTGTTCAGCCCGGGAGACAGACCGCCGCAGGTGACCAAAGCCGCCGTGGTTTTGGTGGGATCGAAGAAGATCCGCTCACGCGGTCCGGCCTCCTCGAACGACAGATCGTCGCGCGGATCAACTCCCGAGCCGCACTTGTGCTGATAGCGAATGCGCGAGGTCTCGGCAACGAAGCCCACGTCCTTGAGCCGCATGAGTGGAGACTCGATTCGGCACGGGCCCAGCGTCTTGATCTTCAGTTCATCCGCAGTCAGCATGCAATGTCTCCCAGGAGCCGTCATCGGCCAGGCCGAAAGGCCAACACGAGGACCGAAGCGCGCGTCGCGCCACCAGCATAACACAAGGCCAGGTTGGCATGAACAGCGACAGCGGACTGGTGACTCTTCCTTCTGCCCCAGCGGAGTGTCTGGGGGGTTGAGGGCCAGCCGCTTGGGAAGGATCATCGGCTGTCGGGCTGGGTGCCATGGCCAAGGTTGTTTTGGACGATCTCGACGACCTCGCCGTCCTGGTTTTGTTTTCTGTTTTCGAGGCCACCGTCCGGACCCACGCGGGGGCGGAGGTGGATCGTGAAATCGCGCAGATCAGCCACGTGGCCGTGCTGGAGGCTGTCCGAGACCTGAAAGAGGCCATAGCAAATGGGAGTTTTGCCAAAGTTATCAAGGCATATAAGGGAGCGGACGTTGATCTGACCGAACGGGTCAACCAGGTTCGCGAATTCCGCAACTGGGTCGCACATGGACGGCGCGACGCTCCAAGAAACAACGTGACCCCGAGCGTCGCATTTGAGCGACTCGAGGGCTACCTCAGACTGTTGGTAACAAGCTCCCCGCGGAACCAGACGCCTTTCGAACCAGTGGTTAGGCAGCCCACCCCTTCCGTGCAACCGCCGAGAACGGAGCAACCGCCAGAAGCCTGAGCGCTCAATGCCGGAAGTGTCGGCGGCCGGTCAGGACCATGGCCATGTCGTGCTCGTTGCAGGCGTCGATGGTCTCCTGGTCGCGCTTCGAGCCGCCAGGCTGGATGATCGCCGTGATGCCCGCGGCGGCAGCCGCGTCGGGGCCGTCCCGGAAGGGGAAAAACGCGTCGGAGGCGAGGACCGCTCCTCGGGCGCGATCACCGGCCTTGTCGACGGCGATCCGCACCGAGTCCAGCCGGCTCATCTGCCCCGCGCCCGTGCCCAGAAGCTGCCTGTCCTTGGCCACGACGATGGCGTTGGACTTCACCATCGCACAGACGCGCCAGGCAAATTCCAGGTCGGCCAGCTCGCTGGCGGTGGGCGCGCGGTGGGTGGCCACCTGGCCACCGGCGGGGCCCGGCTCAACCTGGTCCCAGCTCTGGGCCAGCATTCCCCCCTCGATCCGCCGCAGGTCCAGGCCCGAGGGAACGGGGTCGGACGGTCCGATCGGCTGCTTCAGATCGATCAACCGCACGCTGTTCTTCCAGGTTGGCCGCGTGGTCAAACACTGGAGCGCCGCCGGCTCGAAGCCGGGGGCAAGGATCGCCTCCAGGAACCGGCCCGGGGTACACATCCGCTCGGCCGTGGCCAGGTCGACCGGCCGGTTCACGCCGACGATGCCGCCGTAGGCGCTCACGGGATCGCCCTCGTAAGCTCGCTCGAAGGCGCTGGCGAGATCGGCCGCGACCGCCGCTCCGCAGGGGTTGTTGTGCTTGAGGATGCATGCCGCCGGCTCGGCAAACATCCGGATGAGTCGCAAGGCACTGTCCAGGTCCAGCAGATTGTTGTACGAGAGTTCCTTGCCGTGGAGCACGCTCGCGGTGGCCAGGTTCGGACCGTGGGCGCTGGGGTCGATGTAGAAGGCGGCGCGCTGGTGCGGGTTCTCGCCGTAGCGCAGGGTCTGCCGGAGAGGGAAATCCAGACTTAGTGAAGCGGGGACGCCTTCCTGAGCGGGTTCCGGAGGCACCGTGAGCTTACTGAAATAGTCGGCGATCACGCGATCATAGGCCCCCGTGCGCGCGAAGGCGGCGTGAGCCAGCCGCTTGCGGGTCTGGAGCGTCGTCCCTCCGGAGGTCTGCAGCTCGGCGATGAAGGCGGCATACTGGTTCGGGTCGGTCAACACGGCGACATGGTCGTGATTCTTGGCCGCGGCCCGGATCAACGAGGGGCCGCCGATGTCGATGTTCTCGACCGCCTCCTCGAACGTGACGTCGGGTCGGGCGATCGTCGCCTCGAAGGGGTAGAGGTTGACGACGACCAGGTCGATCGGCTCGATCCCCTGGGCGGCGAGAACCCGCATGTCTTCCGGAAGATTACGACGGGCCAGGATTCCCCCGTGAATCCGGGGATGCAACGTCTTCACGCGACCACCGAGAATCTCCGGTTGGCCGGTGTACTCGGCGACCTCGATGACCACGAGCCCCTCCGCCGCGATGGCCTTGCGGGTGCCTCCGCTGGCCAGAAGGGTCACGCCGCGATCGGCGAGCGCGCGGGCCAGGTCGATCAATCCACGCTTGTCGGAAACACTGAGGATGGCACGCCGGATGGAAACAAGGCCGAGGCCGGGGCCCGAGGTTGTGGTCGCCATGATGGTTCTGCCAGGGTCGAGAAGGTCGGCGGAAGCCCTCATCCGGCCTTCGGGACAGCTTCTCCACGAGGAAGAACGCGTCCCGATCCGCCGGCGGAGGATGGTCAGCATCGTAACAACAGGCCCCGGGAGATCTCGCCTCGACTGAGAACGAGATGCCGGGGCCTCGTTGCACCGATTATGACAACATCCGCTCGGAAAGACGAGCACCTATCGTGAAGGTGACCGGTCCCAGACGTTCGGGCCTACTTGGGCGCCTCTTCTTTTTCCTCCTTGGGCGCTTCTTCTTTTTCCTCCTTGGGCGCCTCTTCTTTTTCCCCTGTCCGGGTGCCGGGCGGCTCGGTGAACGACTCGTTCGCGGGAAGCGGGCGCGAAGGCGACTTCTCGATCCCTTCAGGTGGAATGTATCCAAACGGGAGGGCCTTGGGATCGTGGAGCAAACGCGGCTGGGTGGCCCCGATCTCCTTGAGGCAGAGGATCATTCCCGAGTCGGTTGCGAAGTACATGCGGTCGTCGTAGCGGTTGAGCATCGAAATGCCGTACTCGCGGAGGTTCATCCCCGCTCTCGCGTGCGTGGCGGCCGCGTCCGCCAGCATTTGCCCCGTTCTCCGGTCGATGATCAGCAGATCGTTGCCCCAGGATCGCAGGTAGATCCTCTTGTCGCCCACGGAAACGAAGCGCCCGCCGGGGGTCAGCGTGTTCCAGCGGGTGTTGCCGGTAGCCGGATCCAGGAGCGTCAGATAACCGCTCTGATTGATCGAGTAAACGTCCTCGCCGGTGACCACGGGAGCCTGATCGATCGGCGCTCCAGAGGCGAAGACCCAGAGGTTCTTGGCGGTCAGGACGTCAACCGCGTAGAGATTGTTGTCCGCGGAGGGGATGAGCAAGGTCCGGGTTCCGTAGGTGCCCAGGCCGTCACCGATGGGTCCACCGGTCCGCACGCGAAAAAGTGGGGTCCGTTCGTCCTTCATCATGACAAAGACCCGGCCGTCGCTGGAGCCAAAAATGATCTCGTGGGCGGCGAAGAGCGGCAGGGTGCGGATCGACCCCGCGGTCTGTATGCCCCATTCGTGAATCGGAGAGCTGCGAATCTTGGACTCGCCCTTGGCGTCTTTATCCCTGAGCTTGTACGACTCCACCCGGCCTTCCAGTGTGCCGACCAGCACGCGATCTTCATCGGCGACCGTTCCGCATGTTGGGAGTGCCCCCAGAGGAGACTTCCAGATGATTTTACCGGTCTTGCGATCCAGCGCGGTCAAAGTATCGGCGCTGGTGCCGAAGACAGCAAACGAATTCGAGGAGACCGGGTGGGCGTGGGGGGTGTGCTGCCCGAGACTCGCCGTCCAGAGGATTTTGCCCGTTTCAGCCTCATAAGCGTGCAGGCTCCCTTCGCTGGTCTGCGCGAAGAACAGGTCGGCGCTGCGGCTGATTCGAATCAACCGTTCCGTCTCACGAAGCGGAACCACGGCCGTCCAGTGTCGCTCCAACCCCAGACGGCCAAGCGAGGTTCGAGACGGAATCAAGTCCCGAGCAAACGGAATTTGGGCTCGGACCGATGGTCCAGCCAAGGTCAAGAGCACAAGAGCCCCGACCGGAGCGAGTCGGCAGGACATGGCCTGTTCCTTTCGGGTACGCAAAGGTTGCCGCAAGCGCGAATCCACACTCATCCCTAGCCGACAACTTGAACCGCGTCAAGCTGGGAAAGAAAGGGAGTTTGTCGACGTTACATGATATCCAGACTGGCCATTCTATATTTTACGGGAGAAGTCTACGGCTCAAGCAGAAAGCGGAGGGTGTGCATGTCTCCTGACGGTGTCCAGACCCGAGGAGAAACGTATCGGCTTGTCCTGACCTGGATGCGCGGCATAATGGCTGCCAGCCCCTGCTCCAGGACGATCATGGCAATTCGTCCCGTTTCCGTTGAATGCGGAGTACCGACGTGGCCTCCACCGTTGTGCCGACGATCGAAACCGATACCGTGATCTCCTTGGAGATCAACCCGGGAACGTTGCTCCAGTTTCTGGAAACGAGGCCGGAAGGTGGCCCCCGGCTCAAGTGCGTGGAAGGGAGGGTGACGCTCGTATCGCCAGGTCTGCCTCATGAGAGAATGGGTTGTCGACTTTCCAGTCTTATCCTTGCGGTCTGTCTCGAGCTGGGAATCAAGCTGGAGGGGCTTGGCTCGACGACGTGGACACTGCCCTTGGGCTCCGATGACACGGCCTACGAGGCGGACCACGCATACTACATCCAGAGCTTTGGCATCGCGGAGCCCGGCCAACGCCCGGACCTGGGCATCGAGATCGTGGTGTCCCATTCCGAGAAAAAGGCTCTACGGGCCGGGGAAATCCTCCGCATCCCGGAGATGTGGGTGCTCGACGTTGCCCGGCATCGGCTCACGTTTTACCATCTGGCCACGCGAGGCAAGCACAAGGAGACGTACCGGGCTCAGGCAACGAGCCTGGCGTTTCCCGTCCTGACATCGGCCGAAGTGCTGGAGCGGTTGGACGACCCCGAGACCGCCGCCGCCGCCTTCCACGAGAACTGCCGGGCCTGGGCCAGAGAGGTCCTCGTTCCGCGGGCAAAAGCGGAATGTCGGTAGGGGGCTCGCCAAAACGCTGCACATTCCCGGCACGACGGTCCTGGGCGTGAGAATCCGGCAGGTCCAGGAACAAGGGCAACCGTGGTTTGGGGCGAAGACCCCCAGCGGAGCTTTCGAGCCGGCTGCTTCCGACCAAAAGTAGGCAATCGCTCGTCAAGCGATCGTGTCCCAAACCTGGGCATTCACGCCTATGAACCGGCTGAGATGACCGACATTGGTTGTCGCGATGATGACGACGTCCGCCGGACTTCCCGCCAGAAGAGCCTGTGCCGCGAGGATGCAATCGGCGTCGAGTCCTGGGTCAGAGGCGGTGGGCATGCCGCGCCAGCGGACCTCAGCCCATACCTCGGCCGCGCGGCGCATCGCGGCGGTCGTCGGCGGGTCATGTTCCAACCCACCGGGCAAAACCAACTGGTCGGGGCGTCTGAGTCCCGCAGTTGCCTTCGAGCGTGTCAACTCACGTCGAACCTCGTAATCGGCGATCTCGGGAACGATCACTCTCACGCCACTTGCCAGGAGCATCCTCAACCAGCCACGACAACGATCCGCCTGGAATTTACCTCGAGCCTGGCTGGCCAAACCGAGCGGCCCCGAGTCGAGGAACACCAACCTGGCCACGGGTCAGTACATCCCCTCGAAGAGTTTCCGGTGAGGCCGATTTGCGTCGATGTCGCGAAAGTCTTCCCTCCAGACCTCGTCCGAATCGGTCTCGTCCACGATCTCTTCCACCACGTCGAGCGCCTGGATCGCCGAATCATTCCGTTGCTGCTGTGCCTCGATCGAGAGCGGCCTCACACGGCCATCAGAGTCCACGCATGAGATCGGCAAAGGTACTGAATCCGTCGAACCGGCCTCAGAAGCGGCGTCTGTGTCCCGACACGAGGGAGAGGATGTCGACCCGGCCAATGTTCGAGAACGATCGATCATCAAGCTCTCCCCCCACAGGATTTTTATTTACTTTACTCAGGGCAACCGTGCCGCCTGCGTGCCTCTCCAGGCTGCATCGTTACTCTTATCAGTATAGCCGCACGCGGTGCGACCGGCATGATCGTCCGTCACGGCGTCAGACCCAGTTCGAACTTCAGCTTGCCCTTGTGCCCATCCTTGCCGTCCCAGGTGGTTGACCACTTGATCTTCCCATTCGTGCCGACGCAGGCAAAGGGAAAGGCCTCGCGGCTGATCAGGCGGAAGCCGTGGTCGTCGACGGTTGCGGCCAGGACGCTCGGGAAGAGGTGTTTACGCACCTGGTCGGCCCGGGGGATCTGGGCCGGGTCGATCCGGAAACGCAACCCGCCGGGAGCCGGGATGCCGGCGAGCGCCAGGAGCGCGCTGCCGCCCGGGGCCTTGTCGTCGTCCATGCTGGCCAGGACCAGGTTCGCCAGCATTTGCAGGTTGCTGGGAAGGTGCTCCAGCCCCGCCGGCCAGTCGGAATTGCCCGGGTCGCCCACGCTGAGGAACGTGAGCTGATCCGGCAGACATTCCCACGCCCTTTGCAGCTCGCCTTGAGGCGTCCAGGCCGCCGCGCCCGGCAACTCGGCCGAGAGCGCCTCGCGAGCCAGAGCGAGGTTGGCGGCGATGGCAACGTGCGACTTGCCCACCAGAATGGTCGGCTTGAGATGGTCGCCCAGCCAGGGAACCAACCGGGCCGGCGAGGTGAGCTGATAGCCCCGATCGGGCGCCTTGAGCTTCTCCAGCGCGAGCATGGGCGGGTCCGCTTTCTGGTTGCCCGGCTGGCCTTTCGCATCCTTCTTGTCGAGATCGGCAAGATACAGATACAGCTTGACCTGAGACACGATCCCGTCGAGCACCACGCCGAACGCATCGGGGTTGTCAATGCCGGCGACCAGCGCGTATTCCGCGGGGTCGATTTTGGTTCCCGCTTGAGGTTGTCCCTGCGCGGAGGGGAGCCGGAGAAGGAACCAGTCCGGCCCAAAGTGACGGAGGTCCTCAACACTGCGCAGGCCGATCAATTCGGGGAGCGCTAATTCCTCGATGGGGTCCAAGGGCAGGTCGGGATCGAGTGCACCGAGCAGCTTGATGAACTTCGCATAGCTCGCCGCGAGGTCGAACGAGCCGACGACGAATGAGCCCGTTCCCCGGGGCATCGGCGGCAGGTGGTCCTTGCGGAAAGCCGGCGGCTCGAGGCAGGCGACCACCCCCTTGCGCGGGGCAGGCGCCTCGATCCGCACGTCCGTCAAGAGCGCCTTGTCCTGAAAGCCCCAGCGCACGACGATCCGCTTGATGCCGTCCAGGCCCAGAGCCTTCAGTTCGTCGACTTCCTCCTTCACCGCCGCTTTCTTGGCCGGTGTGACGTTCTTTGTCAGGGTGACCGCCGGGTCGACCTCAGGCGCGAAGACATCATCGGGAAGCGTCGCGAAAGGCACGTACGGTGTCCCGTCCACTTCGTTCGGAATGGTGAGGTAATGAACGTCGTCGGGGATGGGTTTCATGTCCGGCAGGTTGAGAGGTGCCGCAGGTCCGGGCATTGCCGGAACGACCGAGACCAGAGATGCGACCATGCCGGGATCAACCCAGAACAGCCCGCTGGGCTCGAAGCCCTTGATGTCCTTGCCCTCGGCGACGGCCGCCGCGTAAGCCGCGGTCTTGGTGACATCTGGCTCCTTGCCGTCGATCGTGTCCAAAACGAGGGATCGGCGCCTGGCGTGGGCTGAGGTAAGCTTTCCAGGCTTTGCCGGATCGGTGGACAGCCCAAGATCGTTGAGCAGGACGAGATCATTGCCCTCGAACCACCACGAATCGCACCCGAACTCGAAAACGTCTCGACCGCGGAGCCGAACCGGTGCGGGAAGTTTTTCGCCCTTCTTGAGGCCGAGAACCGTTGCGATCAGGCGATCGAACCGCGCCCGGGCCGGCTGCTCACCGAAACCCCTCAAGACGACGGTCGCGGGCAGCGGATTGTCTCCCCCATTGTGGAGGGCGATCACGAACCCATGATGCATCACATGATCATAAATTGCCATGATGTCCGCCCCGGTCAGCTTGCAGGTCGGGTTTTCCTTGATGATCCAGTCCAGCACCTGGCGGACCAGCTCGGACATCATCGTGCCGGCGTGGCCGTCGACGAGAATCCCATGCGCGGCGCTCGCCTTCCAGGCTGCGGCGTGGGCATCGAGCCCTTCATATTCGAGGTACTCCACGAGCCCCTTGGCCGGGATGAACCCATGCGGCGACGGCCCGGGCTCGGCTGCCAACGACGTCGCGGCCAGGCAAAGAACCAAGGAAGCGATCTGAAGGGACGGCGCGATCCGCAGTCGAGATGCGCAGGGCAGATGCATGGGGATCTCCTTCTCCCGGATGAAGTCACTTCGGAAATGGTCGCGGCGGAGATCCTAACAAGACTGTGAGATCGGGACAATGCGACCTCTCAGCTCGCTGGCAGGTTGGGCGGCTGGCCCAGGCCCATGCATGAGGGGCAGGCATCGGCCACGCCCGTGTAGGGCTGGGCGCACTTCGGGCAGAGACCGGCGCTGCGGCGGAGCGTGGGCAATGACGCGCGCAGGCTTGCCCCCTCCACGGTGTGGCTGAACGTCTCGGCGATCCGGCCGGCCAGATGGGCCACGTCGGTCTGGATCTTACCGGTGCGCAGCCGGTTGTGAATCAGCCGCAAAAACCATTTGGATAGCTCGGCCTCGAGCGAGTCCCGCGCCTCGGCCTCCAGCAGCGGCACCAGGAACTGATGCAACTCGAGGACCCGATCGGGATCGTTGACCTTCCGCGCCGCCTCGAGCTGGGCCATCTGGTCGGCGCGGGCCGCGTTGCGCGCGGCTTGGAACTCCTGCTCTAGCGCTCCCAGGCGCGGGTCGTCGAGATGATCGATCGCGAAGGCGTCGAGCAGCTCACGGGCCTCGTCCCACTTTGCACCGCGGATCGCTTGCCGGATGTCGGCCATCGTCCGTTCTTTCAAGAGGTCCAGAGCGGTGAGCGCCGGGGTGGTCGCCGGGGCAGGGGGGTGAGCGACGGACCCGGCCTCAACCGGCAAGGCGCCGGCGAGTGGGCGACGTGCCAGCCAGGAACCCAGAATGTGAACAAGTGTACCAAGACCGATGCCGACGAGCGCATAAGCCCCGAACAGGTAGGCGGCGTCGAGCAGGGCCAGCCAGGGACGATCGCCCTCGTCGAGGCCTCGGCGCAACGCGTGGATCAGCCCGAGGACGGGCAAGCCCCATGTGAGGAGCAGGGCAAGCCGTTGAGTCCTGGCGAGGGCCGGACCAACATCGTCGGCCCCGGGGGTTGCATTCATGGGCAAGGTCGCTTGGCAAAGTGGAACCGAATGAAAGGATCTCCTGGAAACTCCATGCCTTCATTATTCCTCATGCGAGGCTCCGAGGCCATGCTTCGTTCGGGACCGCGTCAGGTCTCCAAACGCGCCAGGACCATCACGACGAGCACCTGGCCGCATGCTCGTCGTGATGGTCCCGAGAAATGGGAAGTCGGGTTGTCCAGGGAATCAGGACCCGAGTTGCCGGGCGATGCGATTGACCGACGGCGGCGACTCGATGACCGATTCGTCCAGATGGTAGAGCATGGTATAGCCGTCTTCGCCGGTATCGGGGAAGTGCTCGCGGAGCACCTCGACGGCCCGGAAGCCGACAGTCCGGAAAAAGAACTGCGATGGCAGGTTGGTCTCGCGAACGCACAGCGCGATGCGATTGCGGCGCTGGCTCGAGAGCTTGCTGACCAGCTTGTTGACCATCTGCCGGCCAATCCCCTGCCGACGGCAATCCGGGTGGGTGGCG
>JBMFUH010000128.1:0-10778 GCA_049966735.1 Isosphaeraceae bacterium | reverse complement strand
TAGTCGCGCTGGGCCAGGAGGCTAACCATTCGCTGATAATCAATCACGTTGTCCTTGAACGCGACCTGGAGCCGCCCCGGCCGCGCGCCGCGCGCGTGAATGTGCGAGGCAAACGGCAAGAGCGGTTCGATCGCCTCGTCGGGCAACCCGGCCCGGGTGAAATGCGTGTAGTCGAGGGTCAGTGTCAATCCGGCGACTCTCGAGAGCAGCTCACTAGCGGAGACGGGATCGGGGACGATGGAGCCAACGTGCGCCTCGACACCGAGGGTGATCTGGCTTTGCCCCGCCTGCTCGATCCGCCAGGCCAGCTCGTCGACCGCGCGCGAGAGTGAGTCATCCCGGCTCTCTGTTTCGAACGAGACGCCGGGCAAAACCGTCACGTGCTCGCAGTCGCAAGCCGCGGCATACTCGAGGGCCCGTGCGAACCAGTCGCGCGCCTTGCGGCGCGGTTCCGGATCGGGATGATTGATGGCCAACGGGCGAAAATCAGGCGACATCTGGAGAAAGACGTCGGCCACGCGCAATCCCAGATCGGACGCGATTCCCCGCAGCGTGCCGGCCGAACGGCTCACGTCGAGGAACTCGCGCGACGGCCAGCGATGCGATCGTTCCTCGAACAGGCCGATATCCACGCCCTCGAAGCCGAGCATGGCGATCAACCGCAGGGCCTGCTCGTGCGACAAGAGCGGGAACGTGAAATCGGCGCAGGCCAGCTTGAGATTCATGTCAGATCGTCCGGCAAAATGACCCGGGAGCTTTCCCATTCGGCCGCCGCGAGGTAGCCGCCGTCGACAACCAGAGACGTGCCCGTGATCCCCGCGGAATCCTCGCAGGAGAAGTAGAGCACGGCCCGCGCGACGTCTCCGGACGTCAGCACTTTGCCCAGGGGCACCCGGCGCAGGCGCTGTTTCAGCACCTCGCCCGCGCGGCCGCCGGCTGCGAGATGATGCCGCAGCATGGGCGTGTCGGTGATGCCCGGGCAAACGCAATTGCAGCGCACTCCGTCGGCCGCGTGATCGAGGGCGATGGATCGGCTCAGGCCGAGCACGGCCGCCTTGGACGCCGTGTAGGCCGGCGTTCCTGCCTGCCCCACGAAGCTGCTGATCGAGCCCAGGTTCACCACATAACCCGGCGGCCGCTGCCGCAAGTGCGCAAGCGCGTACTTCACCGAGAAGAAGATGCCACGAACATTGACGGCCATCAGGCGATCCCACTCCGCCTCGGTGTACTCGTGGAGCGGCTTGACGTGCACCACCCCCGCGCAGTTGACGACGATCTGAAGACCACCAAATCGACTTACCGCGAGCTCGATGCTCGAGCGGATCTCGTCTTCAGAGGAGACATCGCAGTGGATGAAAAGTGCCTCACCTCCCGATGAGCGAATGGATTCCTCAACATGAAGACCGCGTTCTCTCTGCACGTCGACGATCGCGACACGGGCTGCCTCGGACGCGAAGAGCCGCGCGGTGGCCTCGCCAATTCCCGATGCCCCGCCACTGATCCAGGCAGTCTGCCCCTGCAGCCGTCCGCTCATGGCGTGGTTCCCCCGGACAATCGGGCCCATTTATCGCGAAATCCTGGGCGATCGAATACCTCGGGATTGACGACGCCATCGGGGCGTTCCCGACGGTGGAGCGCGACGATCCCGCGGCAGGCCGTGCGGCCAATATCGCGGAAGAGCTCGTCGGTCCAGGCGATGCAGTGCGGGGCAAGCAAGACGTTTTCGAGCTCGCCGAACTGATGAGGCGCGACGACCGGTTCGGCGACGAAGCAGTCGATGGCAGCGCCGGCGATCCGACGATCGCGCAAAACGGCGTCGAGCGCATCCTCGTCAACAATACCTCCCCGCGCTGTGTTGATGAGATACGCGCTGGGCTTCATGAGCCCCAGTTCTTTGGCTCCGATCAGGTTTCGCGTCGTGTCGGTGAGGGGACAGTGAATCGAGACGAAATCGGCTGTGGTCAGCAGTTCGTCCAGTTCCACGAGATGGACGCCAATCTCGGCCGCATCATCGGCCGAGACGAACGGATCGTAGGCCAGCGGCCGCGCCATGCCGAAGCCTTCCAGCAGCTTGATGAGGGCCTTGCCGATGCCGCCCAGGCCGATCACGCCGAGCACGCGGTCGCGCAGCTCGCGGCCCATGAAGCCGTTGCGATCGTTCCACCGCCCTTCCCTGACCAGACGGTCTTTCTGCCGGACGTTGTGCGAAAGCGCGAGCATCCAGCCCGCGGTGGCTTCGGCGACGGGTCGATCCACGGCCCCTTTGGTGATCAGCACCACGACGTCCGCCGCCGTGCAGGCGGACACGTCCACGCTGTCATAACCCACGCCGAAGCGAGCGATCGCCAGCAGGTCCCGGCTCCGCGAGACAGTTCCGGCCGTGACCCGGGGCGTGAGCACGATGGCCGCTTGCGCGCCCTCGATTTGATCCGGTCCGATCTCCGGCCGATGCTCGGTGAAGAACTGACAATGGATGTCAGGATGCGGCTGGAAGACGTCCAGGCCGAGGTCCCGGTAACGTGGTTGGCCATCTGGCCCCAGAAAATCGCCCGTCAGCGCAACACCGAACATCTCGGCCGCCCTCAGTCGCCCGCGGTCGACGCGGAGGCGGCAAGGAGCTTAACTCTTGCTTATGCCTTGTCGAGATCCGCCTCGCAACCTCTTTAACGTAGGGGCGTCTTCACGCTGGTGTCAAGCATGAAGCGAGATTCACCGGCGAGAGAATTCATGAGGGATCCGGGAGCCGTGAGCGAGAATTCCGGAGGACAGGATCGAATCATTCCACCTCATGCACCAAAAGCGCGTTGTGGTTGGGGTTGTTGGGAATGACGCCGCGGACGATCACGACCCGGTCGCCGGAGTTGATCAGGTCTCTCTTGCGACACCATTCGTCGGCCCAGGCGAGCACCTGGCCGCTCTCGAAAAGTTCCGGGATATGCAGGGCCGTGACGCCCCAGTAAAGGCCCATCGCGCGGGCGACGTCGAGATCGTCGGTCAAGGCCAGGATCGGCGAGGCGTTGCGTTCTTTCGACAGAGCCAGGGCCGTCCGGCCCGAGTGCGTGGCCACGACCAGAAGCGCGGCGTTGAGCCGCTGGCTGACCGCGCTGGCTGCCTCGACGATGGCGTCGGTGACGGGCAAAACCCGTCCGGCGCGAGCGACGTGATCGTGGCACTGCTGTCTGCGATCAAGCGCTCCGGGACAGGCCTCTCCCGTCCAGCGACACGTGAAGCCCGAACCCCCTTTGGCGAACATCAGACTCTCCGCCTCGTGAGCGATCCGGCTCATCGTGGCGACGGCTTCAATGGGGTACTGGCCGATGGCGGTCTCACCGGAAAGCATCACGGCGTCGGTGCCGTCGAGCACGGCGTTGAAGACGTCGGTCGCCTCGGCGCGAGTCGGGCGATTCGACGACTCCATGCTGTTGAGCATCTGGGTCGCCGTGATCACCGGAATGCGCAAACGGTGGCAGGTGTCGATGATCTGCTTCTGCACGGCGGGAACCCTGGACGTATCGATCTCCACTCCCAGATCGCCCCGGGCCACCATCACGGCGTCGGCCTCGGCGATGATCGCCTCGAGGTTGGCCACTGCTTGCGGCTTCTCGATCTTGGCGACGATCCGGGCGCGGCTCTTCCGCTTGTCGAGTTCCTCGCGCAACCGCGTGATGTCCGCCGCCTGACGCACGAACGAGAGCCCGACATAGGCGACCGAATGTGCCTCGGTCCAATCGAGATCGAGGAGGTCTTTTTCCGTAAGTGCCGACACGGAGAGCGCGGCGCTCGGGACGTTGATTCCCTGGTGCGACCGGATGCGTCCGGGGATCTTGACCTGTAGCCTCGCCCACCCGGGCCCGCGCTCCGTCACATCCATCGCCACGGTACCGTCCGCGAAGAGCACGCTCTGGCCGACCTCCAGGTCGTCGGGAAGTGTCTTGTAGGTACAGGTGAGCTGACGAGGGTCGTCACTGGATTTGCGGTCGCCGACAAGACAGAACTCGGCGCCGAAGTCGCACTCGACGGCATCGCCGGAAATCGGTCCCAGGCGGATCTTCGGTCCGCAAAGGTCTTGCAGGACCGCGAGGTGACGGCCCGATTCTTCGCCGATCTGGCGGATTGTCGCGAGCGCCCTTGTGTGTTCGTCGTGCGTGCCGTGGGAGAAATTGAGCCGGAAGATATCAACGCCGGCGTCGACCATCTGTCGAATGATCGCCGGATCCCGCGAGGCGGGCCCGAGTGTCGCCACGATCTTGGTCCGCACCTTGCCGAGAGGCTCAAGAATGGAAGTCGTCATGGGTCCTTTCGCCAAATTCTGGTTCACCCTTGTCGACGATCCCTCCCTTGGGTCGTACCCACCAGGGCCAGTCTATTCTAAGACGACAGGCAAGGAGGCAGCGAGCGCGGATCACTTCGGCGGCGGGTAGAACTCGGACGTTCGTTTCCAGATCTCGATCCGACCGAACCGCGCCTCGGGGCGGTAAAGTTCCGCGATCAGGGACGTCAGGCGTTTCAGTTTCAAGGGGGATTTAAGGCCGATCTCGCCCGGTGACCAGACGACAACCGAGTTGGTCGAGCGCTCCAACTCTCTGGCGAACTCAGCATCGAGGTCCATGTCGATCAGCAGCATCCAGCAGATTCCCGATTCGGTGCGAAACGGCGAGAGCCGCCCGACCGGTCCGTTGAACGAGGGGAACGGCGGTTGCTTGAGCACATTGGCGATCTCCGTGTCCGGACTCGTCGTGCGGCGTAGGTAATCGAGCGCCCGACGGTAATCGGCCCACGGGTAGCAACAGAAATTCAACCGGAAATAGAGCCGTCGACAACCTGGAGGCGGGTCGGGCGGTTCGACTCCACGTCCGAGCCACTTCAATGCTCGGATACTCTCGATCGGCTCGCAGAAAGAAGGCACATGCGGCATCACCTCGTGGACAACCAGCAGAAGCACCAGGACTCGCACGGGAGGGGCAAGGCGGGAAATCGACACCAAGCGAGCCGTGGGGACCGCCAGGGCGATCGCGCTCACCAGGGCCAGCGGATTGGCCAGGTAGGCGTGCTGAACCGGATGCACCGTCCGGTAGACAATCCCCGCGACGAGGGCCAGAAACCACGTCCGCGCCAAAGGTCGAAGTTCGGTGTCAAATCTCCATAGGAGGAGGAGAGAAGCAAGAACGACGATCAACACTCGATGACTCAGCTCATGGGTGATGATCTCGATCGCCAGCGCGAGAGACGCGTGGCTGTACGGGCCGCCGTACGCCGCGACGCCCAGCCCGCGCGCCAGATCGTCGAGGATTCCCTGCACGAGCAGGGGCGCGAATCCCAGAGTCGTGAACAGGACGAGTCCCGTCACCCACTCGATCGCCGCGCGAACGCCTCTGGGCCGTTCGGCGATTGCCGAGAGGATGGCGGGCACGAACAAGATGGCATGGGGACGGATCACAAGCGCCAAGGCTTCCAGCGCCGAGGCCGTCCAGATTGCCCAGCGCGCCGGCCACGACTCGAGGGTCATGATCGCCAGCGCCGCGGCCAGGGTCGCGTGCCAGTCTCGCTCGGCGACTTCATGGTAACTGAGGCTGAGGTAAAACGACAGGAAGGCTACGTACGCAAGCAACCCAGACAGCGTTCCCTGGAGCCGACGACGACTCCACGCCCATAAGGCCGCGCCCAGCACGAGCAGGGCCGCCACGTCCAGAGCATAGAAGGCCTGGGTCCGGCCCCAGCCGAGCGTCCGGCCCAGCAGCCAGTGCAGATAGATGTGGCCAGGGAAATTGTAGGCGCGAATGTCACGATACGGCCTGATCCCCGCATCCCATGACTGAGCCAGGGTCGCGAATGTGTCCTCGTCGCGGCACCAGGGCCAGGTAGGTAATGAGGCGACCAGCTCGCCAAGGCGAGCACGATGACGAGCGTGAGGGCGCGTTTCAAGCCTCGATCGAGAGCCCATTTCGAGGCGGCTTCGAGCCGATCCAGAAACCGTCTCACCCGGGTTGCCGCCGGGTCGTTTTCCGACCATGACGACGCGAACTTCCAGGCCGCGATCAAAGCAACAAAGAGCACAACCTCAACGGTCTCGGGCCGCCAATGACGGGTTCCCTCGGGGAGAATACGCATCAGGTCAGGCAAGATCATCAGGACCGCAAGTCCCAGCGCTCCCCCCACTCCAACGCCAGCCACAACCAGCCATCGCCGCCTTCGTGAACTCATCGCCATGAAAGCCGGGTTCCCGTCTCCAGCTCAGATCGGTTTGGGTAACCGGAAGGCAAGGGGCGAATTACGCCAGGACGACGGACAAAGTCTCGCTCATATTCAAGACTCGCGGTTTTTTGAGTGCGATCCGCGCTTCATCACCCTGGACCTGGAGCGTCGCGTCCAGGGCCGCGGTTCCCAGAGTGACCTTCGCGCCCTTGGGTGGTTCCTTCACGTTCAGAACGATCCGGGAAATGGGCAGACGTCCTTCCACCACCGTGATGGTGCTTTGCTGACCGTTCTTGTCCCGAGTCTGCGCCAGGCTTCCCCAGCCTTCCGGCCCGCAGAAGAAGGCCTTGAACTTCTCAGGCGTGATCCGCGGAGCGAACCGCAGAACGCGGGCCGGGCCATCGTACTCGTAGCCGGAAAGGGCCAGGAGAAGCGACCATGAAGACATGGCGCGGGCGTAATGGCCCCCGCATTCAATCTCGTTCCAGGGATTGCGCGGAATGGGCGGGCGATTGATGCCGTCATAGCGGTCGCGTGCTCCCTTGACGATCGCCAGCCCTTCCTCGAGCATTCCTTCATAAATCAGATGTGCGGCGACCTGATACTCGATGCCCGTCCAGACTTCATCGGAATAGAGCATGACATGGTCGGGTCGTCCCCCCTTGGGCCATGTGCAGATGATGAGCCCCTTGTCACCAGCCCCGGCGAACGCGCGGGGCGAATGCTTCCAGCCGGTGAGATCAGGTTTCCAGTTGTGCCGGAAGATGGCCCGGAGGGAAGACTGCACGCGCTCGGGCGGCAGCAAATATCCCAGGCCGAGCTGGTGCGCCCACCACTGGCCGATGAGCTGATCGCTCATGCAACCCGGACCGACCTCGCCCTCGCGCTGGCGGTAGTCGTCGAGCTTCTGCTCGAAGTACTCTCCGTTCCAGCACAGCTTCTGGAGATTCTCCCGCCCTTTCTCGAAGATCGCGTGGAACCGTGTCGCGGCGGCGTCATCGCCCACCCGGCGGGCCCAGGCTTCACCAGCCCGGAGCGCGGCGAGATAGTAACCGCTCAAGAAGCTCGTGACACCGTGCAGAGCCTCGTCGTAGGTGTTCCACTGATCGTCCTGCAGGATGCCGTCAGGCTCGCCTGCCGAACCTGCCGCATCGCGGGCGATCAAGTACTCAACGGCTCGCTTCACGGGGGGCCAGTAAGCCTTCATCCACGAATCGTCAGGCTGATTGAGCGCCTCGCGATAGGCTTTGAGGATGCAGCTCGCATGGCCGTCGGTGAAGGGCTGCTCGCCGGTCGGCCGGGGGGGCGAGGGAACGTCGGTACGGTTGTTGATTCCGCCATCCGGCCGTTGCTGGTGGTGAAAATCAATGCGCCGCATCTCGCGTTCGAGATCGGGAAAGAGCCGAGATAAGGTTTGCTCATATCCCCAGACATGCGTACAAGTCGGCTGGCAGCAGCCGTTCGAGCCTTCCCAGCCGTAGATGTCGCCACCCGCAATCCTGAAGACGACGCCGATGTGCCGGATGATCGCGGCCTGCGACGTCAAGCAATCGAGCAGCCAGTAGGGAAGCGTGCTGTCGTAGAACGTCTTCCGGAACCGCTCGGTCTTGTCGCGGAGGAACGTCAGGTTCGTGGCTGCCTCGCGCAGAACCGCCGCCGCGTCGGACCAGACCGTCGCGTAGTGACAGCCCATCCAGACGCCGGCCTCGTTGTACTTGTTGGGGAAATGCCAGGTGAGGAGGAAGGGAAGCTGGACGGTCGCTCCGGCTGGGACCATCACGCTTGTCGCCAGAGCGCCGCTGGTTGTCTGTTGCGCGGGCGTGGGACGGCCGGGCTGGACTTGATCGAGCGAGGTGAATCCTCCGGTTGCCGAAAAACGCCGCCAGGCCGCGTCTTGGTCTTCAAATGCCGGCAAAACCGTGGCTCCCTGGGCGATGGCGGCCAGCGCCAGGCTGCCGAATCCGGGCGCCTTGCGTGAAACTCCCACCGGCGCCTTGTACCTGACGCCGATCAGTCCGCAGAGATCGGCGAACGCCCGATGGCGGGCCGCGTTCAGCTCGGCGTGTTCAACCTCGAGAACTGGCCCAAGCGCCAGGATGACCTGCCCCTTGCCGACGCGTCGACGGATGATGTCCAGGGCTCCAACCTTGTCGGACGTGGTCCCCTCACGATCTGCCCGCCCCTGCAATTCGATAACTGGTCGTTCATCTGGACTCGCGGGGCGCCAGCTGACCATGTCTCGAAAGCGAACGGGCAGCAGCTCGTCGAGCAGCGTGAGCGTGGCACGATCTCCCACCTGATCGCAAAACGCGATCCGGTCGATGTTGATGTGGCCCCACGGCCCTTTTTGTTCGTCGACGATCTCGAAATGGGCGGACTTGCCGCGCAACTCGCTGACATCCCAGAATGCCGGCTCCAACCGCTCGTGATCGCGGCCAGAGGTGGCCCTGACGGTCTTGCCTTCGACCACGAGGCGAAGCTGCGTCGTGGGACGAGACCCGCCGCCGACCAGGAAACGGATGAAGTTACGCTCGACTGTGAATTCCTTGCTGATGAGCCGTCCCGTCGTGTCATCACCCTCGAGGAAGGAATTCACCAGTGCCCTGCCCTCGAAGCCGCTGACGTGTTGCTGGCCGGGCAGCGTGCCTCCGGCGGGAGCTGCTCCGAAAGCCTTGCCCTCCACGCGCCAGTTCTTGTAGCCGTTCTCGAAATCCTCGAAGACAAGCTCGTCGCGGTTGGCGGCCGGCACCAGCGGCTTGCCCCCCGTCACGGCCCCGTAGCTCTTGAGCAAGGGCATGGTCTTGCCCGAGAACACGAGCGTCGCGCCTGCCAACACGCCGGCACGTGCCTGCTTGAGCCAGGCCGGGGAGAGATCGGCGGGAGCATCCTCCATCCAGAAGAGCGTGTGGGCACGATCGTCGAGCTTGATCTCCGAGCGGGGCGGCTGGTCCAGCACCTCGACCCGGAGCCCCCGCGGCCAATCATGTGGCGGGTTAACCAACCGGCGGAGGTTCGGCAACGTGACCACCGTGACTCGTTCATTGATCGAGGGGTCGTCGCCGGTCTCGGCTTTGAGGATCAATCCCGTGGCGCCAGCGTCGTGAAACACCTCGTTGACATTGCCGCCGAAGTTGGGATGCCTGTGCCCCTCGATCTGGCCGCTCGCGTCGTAGCCGACAGGGTTGAGCATGAGCGCGGCCAGGGAGATCTCCAGAGGCTTGTCGGTGGGGTTATGGACGCGAAAGTCGAAGATCGCCACGGGAATGGACGAGAATCGCGCGTCCAGCGGAGCGAACGGGGAGAACGCGTTGAGCTCGATCTGGGCCGGGAACTCCGGATCGCGATAGCGCAAGGTGGCCAGGGGATATTCGCCGGTCATGGAGATTTGCTTGATCCGGGGCCAGTCGGGTCCCCCGCGGGTCTGCAGCAACTTCGCGGTCTTGCCGACACGAGCCAGGAAGCAGAACGGCACATGGCCGTCGCGCAGGGTGTTGAAGAGCTGCCATGTCGTGAGCTGTCCGTCGGCGCCGATCTCGAAATTGCCGGTGCCGATTCCTCCCAGGTGCATCCGAGCATCGCCATGCGTGGCGGATTCATAAACCCGTGCCGCCGCAGGTTCCAGGAGCGCCGTTTTCCACCGCTGGAGGTCTTCCGGACTCTTCGGCCGGCTGGCGCCGACGGCGGGCGTGGAACCGCCCAGGACCGCGCCCGCCGCGCCGGCTCCCGCAATCTCGATGAACTCGCGTCGCGAGACCTCGTCGTTTTGCGGCCCGCACCGTCCCGAACAGTTACACTTCCGCGGCATCGTCGTCTCCTCGCCGGGCGCCCGGCGGTCCTCGGTTTGATCGTGGCCGTGAGTCATGGCTCATCATAACCGAGCCAGAGTGCTCGGGAAGGGGGCGACGATCACTCCTTGGGCTCCAGACCAGTCGCGGTCTGGGCCAGGCGAGCGACGAACGACGGATGCTCCGGCGTTGCCATGCCTTGCTGGAGAACCTGGAGAACGCGAGGCAGATCCAGCTTGACCAGAGCGGCCGGATCGAGCCAGAGGCCGGGAAACGCCTCGCTGTTGAGGATTCCCGAGGAATCGGGCTCGAGCGGGTCAAATCTCCCCTGGCGCGCGATGAACCAGTCGATCGCCTCGTCCTCGACGCGCCAGACGATGTATTCCCGCACCCCCTTCCGCAAGTAAAGACGAAACTTGGCGTTCATGTCGATGCTCTTCGTGCTCGCGGAGATCTCGGCGACGAGCTCCGGCGCGCCCACGATGAAATGGCGCGCGTCGATCCTGGTCTGGCCGCCATGCGAGGGGAGCACGATCAGGGCAAGGTCTGGCTGAGGAACATTTTTCCTGCCGAGCTTCAGGGTCCCGCTCAGGCCCAATTGCGTTCCTCGGGTATACATCCAGTAGTGGCTTAGAAACCCGGCCAACGCCCCGTGCTGAACGCCGTGATCATCCCAACGAACTGGTGATGGCACGTAGACGACTCCGTCGATGAGTTCGGCTTTCTTGAGTTCGGGCATCGCCTCGTAGCGCTCCAGAAACTCGCTGGCCGTGAGGTGGTCGCCGGATTCGAGCCGGGGGA
>JBMFUH010000127.1:0-10798 GCA_049966735.1 Isosphaeraceae bacterium | reverse complement strand
CCGCGTGGCGGCTGGTTGGATCGGGAGGGCTCAGTCTCTCGAAATCGCTGAAATCCACCTCGATGCCGTGCGCTTCTTGCCCCGTCGCGTCGTGGAAGTCGGCCAGTGTCGCGAAAGTCTTCCAGTCTCGAGCCGAGGGCTCATACAACCGCTGCCCGGATCTTGGCGCCAGCCAGGAGTACTGGGCGGTCACTCCTTTGTTGGGACGGAAGCCGTCGTAATCGGAACTGAATGCGTCGGTCGCGTTCGCCCAGGTCATGATGCCGCGGCCAGGAGTGTCCCTGCCCAGAAACAGGTTGTTGCGGAAGTGCATGTTGGCTGATGGCTCGCGCACGATCTGTTCGCCGATGATCGTGTTGTGATAGACGAACAGGCCGGCCGGCTTGGCCGAGAACTTGAACGCCACACCCGAGGGCACGTGGTAGAGGATGTTGCCGATGAAGTACACCGGTCCACCAAAAACGGGCTGGGAGCTGTATCCACCTTGAGCGGCGTTGACTCCGCGGTTGTTCATGACCCGCACGTTGTGGGCGCCCCCATCGGTCTCGATGAAGTCGTCGTTCGACATGTGCAGATCGTTGTTGGAAATATCAATCGACGAGGCCTGCAGTTCAGGATCGGGCGGAGGCGTTCCGTACGTCGAGATGCCGATGGCGTCGTGGAAATAGGCGATTGCGTTATGGGTGATCACATGCCCAGGACCGTAGACCTTGATCGCATAATAGCTCGTGAGCAGGTGCGATCCATAAGGGCCCGCGCTGGCCCACATCGGTCCGGTCCAGCCGATCAAGCGGAAGCGGTCGTCGCGACCGAGAAACAGGTTGTCGGCGATGTAGAAATCCCTCGAGCCGGCGCACTCGGTCCAGACGCCGAAGCCCACATTCTCGAACCGGCAGTTTTTGACCGTCAGTCCGACCGCGCCGAGGACTTCCTTCTGGCCCGCGAAAACGCCGATGTCGGTGTTGCGAATCGTCAAGCCGTCGAAGATGTGGTGGCGCGACGCCATGACATTGAAGAGCGTGTGATTGCCCGCGCCGTCGAAGACGACCTCGCCGTCACCGGCGGCCTTGATCGTGATCGGCTTGTCGTGTGTTCCCTTGAGCGTGAGCGACATGGTGCCATCGAATGGGGTCATCATCGGATCGACATAGTTCAGCCGATCGGGCTTGTAGAGTCCGGCATGCATCAGGATCGTGTCGCCCGGCCGAGCCCTCCGCTCCCAGACGACGTTCCAATCCCCCAGCCCCGCGCCGTAGTAGGCCTCCAGCAGGCACGAGAAACTCGGTTCGCGTCGCGAGCCCTTATAGTCCGGAGGGTAAACGTGCAGGGTTCGACCCTCCTTTGAAGGTTGCGGCTCGCTGCGCGTCTTCACCCGAACAGTATGCGACGTCTCACCGCTGGCCCCGTCGGGATCGGTCAACTGAAAGCGGCACTCGTATTCCGTTCCGGGCTGCAAGTTGAAAATGCTGCCGGCGAACCCATCGGGAACCGTGTAGTCGAGATGCTCGCGGCGTCTGTAGACGTTTTCACCGCCGATCCGGACCAGGGGCAGCGCTTGCCGCCAGCTCGAGTCACCAGCGCGGCGAAACTTCACCTGCACCGTCGCGTTCCGATTGGCATCGCCCTGGATTGCCCACTCGAATCCCAAGTTGACGAGCGTGGGATGCTCGACAACGAATTTCCCCACGACAGTCCCGTCGTCAGTACCCGTCCCCAACGCGGCCAGAACGACACACCAGAGACCTGAAGAAAACATGGTGGGCACTCCAAACGGGGCAAATGGTTTCAGTCTCGCGTGCCGCACAGCATACCCCCGACATCAAGCGTAAGGAAGCGCGGGCCTTGCTCCGAGAATCCTCCCACGATAGGGTGATAGTGTTCGAGAGAGCGGCCGCGCCGTGCCGTTAACAAGAGGCAGCATCGCTGATTACGATGCGAATGTTCATCCGCAAGCGCCAGTCGTTGCAGCAGGGAAGCCTTCCGCGGAGCAGAGTGACGTTCCGCTGGACCTGGTCGGCCGGCATTCGCGTCATGCTTGCCGCGGCCGTGCTCCTCGCGGGAGTCGCGCTGCGATCGACGATCTCCCGCCGGGGTATCGATTCCGCAACGACGTTCAACCGGGCGCCAGACCTGGTCCTCGACCCCAATACGGCACCAGCGAGCGTGCTGGAAGCACTGCCACACCTGGGACCGAGTCTCGTGAAGAGGCTGATCGCGGAGCGCGAGGTACGGCCGTTCGAGTCCACGGAGGACCTGTGCCGGAGGGTGCGCGGGCTCGGTCCCGCCACGATGGCCCGGCTCGGGCCTTATCTACGGATCAGGTCGAGAGAGGATCCAGCTCCCGGCCAGCCCAGACTGGCGCAGATGCCGAATTCTCCCAGTCGCTGAAGATCGACCGCCAGGGCCTCATGCACTTTTGTTCCCTGGCTGGGTATCGGTCCGCACAGCGGCCCCTACAAGTAACCCTACGCGAGCGATTAGAATGAATGACTGAGAGGATCCGGGCCTTGAGAACCCGCTGGATCATGCCGGACCTGATAACTGATCGGGAGCAGCCATGGAAAGCACACGCCGAGACTTTGTTCGCCTTTCGGGTGGGGTGATGATGGCAGGGCTTCTGCCGGTCAAACTGCCTGGCGGCACCGTTGCTCCGAACAACTCGAACCTCATCTTCCTCGAAGCCGAGCAGTTTGCCGACACGGGGGGATGGGACACCGACCAGCAATCGATGGACCAGATGGGCTCGCCCTATCTGCTAGCTCACGGGCTGGGAGTCCCGGTCAAGGACGTGGTCACAACGGTCAAGGTCGCCGCCCCGGGCAAGTACCGCGTGTGGGTCCGCACCAGAGACTGGGTGGCGCCCTGGAAGGCGCCGGGCGCTCCAGGGAAGTTTCAGGTGCTCGTGAGCGGCCGAGCGCTGCCCGTGACCTTCGGAACCGAAGGCGCCGAGTGGCACTGGCAGGACGGCGGAATCGTCGAACTGACACCGGAAACCACGGTCGCGCTCCACGACCTCACCGGCTTCGAGGGCCGTTGCGACGCCTTGCTGTTCTCGAAGGATGTCGACTTCCGCCCACCGAACGAACGGACGGAACTGGCCCGCTTCCGTCGCGCGGCGCTCGGATTGCCCGAGGAGCCGAAGGACGGCGGCACGTTTGATCTGGTTGTCGTTGGGGGAGGGATCGCCGGCGCCAGTGCCGCGCTGTCGGCAGCCCGCAACGGACTTACGGTCGCGCTCGTGCAAGATCGGCCCGTGCTGGGCGGCAACGGCAGCTCGGAGGTTCGCGTCTGGCCCGAGGGGCGTACCAATCAGCGACCCTACCCGCACGTCGGCGACATCGTCGAGGAGCTGGTTCCGCGGAAAGGCCCCGGCCACGGCAACGCCAAGGGAGCGGCCGTTTATGCCGACGGGCGGAAGCTGAACCTGGTCCGCGCCGAGCCACGCATTCGCCTGTTCACTGATCATCATGTTTTCGAGGTTGATGCGCAAGACGGTCAAATCCAGTCGGTCGTGGCCCAGCACACGCATACGGGCGTGCGCGTCCGGCTCACGGCTAAGTTCTTCGCCGATTGCACCGGCGACGCGACTGTCGGTTTTCTTGCTGGCGCCGATTACGAGGTGACCCGCGAGAAGCACCAGGGACTGAGTAATCTCTGGAGCGTGATGGATGTTGCCGACCCCAAACAGGTGTTGCAATGTGAGTGCAAGGACAAGACGGCGCTGGCCATGGCAGCCGAGTGCGGCAACGTCGCGGCTCCCTTCCCCCGCTGCCCCTGGGCCATCGATCTTGCCGACAAGCCATTCCCGGGCCGCACGAGCTACAAGGGCCAGTGGGGAACCAGGAACCCGCTGGACAATCTGGGCGGCTGGTTCTGGGAGAGCGGCTTCGATCAGGACCCGATCCATGACGTGGAGCGAATCCGCGACCTGAACTTGCGGGCGATGTATGGGGCCTGGGATGCGCTCAAGAACGTGGACAAGCTCTACCCCAATCATCGGATCGGCTGGGCGGCGTTCATCGCGGGCAAGCGCGAATCCCGTCGCCTGCTGGGCGACATTGTCCTCACCGCCCTTGATTTCAAGACCGGCCGCGTGTTCCCTGATCCCGCGTTTCCCTGCTCCTGGCCCATCGATCTGCACGGGGCGGATTCACGCTATCAAAAGGGGCTCGAAGGCCAGGAGTTCATCGCGCAGGCGACCTCGGGCAAGAGCTACCAGTATCACGGTCCTTACTGGGCCCCCTATCGCTGTCTGTACAGCCGCAACATCACCAACCTCTTCATGGCGGGCCGCGACATCAGCGTCACGCACGAGGGGCTCGGGCCGGTTCGCGTGATGCGCACCTGCGGGATGATGGGCGAGATCGTCGGCAAGGCCGCATGGATCTGCGTCAGCCACGAGACAACTCCGCGCGGGGTCTATGAAAAGTATCTGCCGCTGCTTCAGCAGCTCATGAAGCAACCCGGCGCATCGCGCCGGGAGACGCTGCACGGGGCTTTGGTCGAGTAGAAACCTGTCCAGATCATGCCGACTCAAGACCAGGCAAGATGTGGACCGTGCGCGCGCCCGACAACGAACCGGAAAAGTTCGATGAAGAAACCGGCGACGTCGCGTCTCCGCACGTAACGTCCCGGAAATCGCGGAATCGCGCGAACATCGTTCCGGCGCGACGAGTCTGGAAGTCTGGAAGGCGACGCGAAGAGCTGAGCTGAGTTCAGTCGCCCAGGCTGCTCGCAAACATGACCAGGGCGTGGGAGAGCCTGGCTCATCCGCAAGCTTCGGGAGCTTGAGACCGCCGGTTCGAATCCGGCCGCCCTGATTTTCCGATCACACGTGTCATGAGGTTTGATGTGATGGACTCGATAAAACGAAGGCCCAGGCAAGTCGTCTCTCGCCCGGGGTCGTGGTGTAGCGGCAGCATGTCGGCCTTTTAAGCCGGTCGGCGGGGGTTCGAATCCCTCCGGCCCCATGGCGTCTAGCTCAGCGGCAGAGCACTCGCCTTATCAGCGAGTGACGAGGGGTTCAACTCCCCCGGCGCCAACCCGCGGGGCAAGCCTTGACAAACGGCCTGTAGTTCAACGGCAGAACACCCGGCCGATAACCGGGCGGCGGAGGTTCGACTCCTTCCTGGCCGACTCGACAGTTCCATCGGGATCGAAGTTCTAGCGGCAGAACGTCCGGCTCTTAACCGGAATGGTGAGGGTTCGAGTCCCTCCGGTCCCATCGTGACATAAGCACTGGTCGTCTGGCGGCGCAGACTCCGCCCCCGTAAGGCGGCGACGTGGGTTCGAGTCCCACCCGGTGCTCTCGGTTGCTGGACAATTCGGAAAAAGTAATCGTGCCCATGATGTAGCGGTAGCCTACCGCCTTGCCATGGCGGACGTGCGGGTTCGATTCCCGCTGGGCACTTGTCGGCCAATGGGACGATTCGGGATGTGGGAAAGCCTGGCTAATCCGCCTGCCTTGGGAGCAGGAAATCGCCGGTTCAAATCCGGCCATCCCGACTGTCGACGAAACGATTCCGGCGGAGCTCGTGCTGGTACGAGCGCCCGACTGTTAACCGGGGTGACGCAGGTTCGATTCCTGCCGCCGGAGCTCAGAGCAGTTTTCGTGTCGGAGGCTCCCCGTAAGGTCCGCTCCGCGGACGGATGGCCGGGGCATTTGGTCCGCGCAGCGGACCCTACGAGACCTCCGCTTGCGACACCGCGGGATTGGTCCAACGGTACGACTCCTGGCTTCCAACCAGGCGATCGGGGTTCAACTCCCCGATCCCGCACTCGACGCATGGCGGGTTTGTCTGCCTTGCGATCATGGTGTTCCCAGAGCGTTGGCCTGGGCTTTCCTGTTTCGGCCCTTTCGGGGCGGCGGCAAACTGCGACCCGACTGCCGGATCTGCTGGAGCAGCGCGGTCAGTTGCTTGACCTTCTCCGGGTGCTCCGCGGCCAGGTTGGTCGTCTCGGCGGGGTCGGTCTCGAGGTTGTACAGCTCGGACTTGCCGGCTCGAGGCCGGGGAATGAGCTTCCAACGTCCCTGGCGGATTGCCTGACCATGGATCACGAGCGACTCGCGGCAGGGAGTCTCCGGCCGCGCTGAAAGGAGCGCCGGCAACTGGTTGAAGCTGTCGGGGCCGTCATCATCCTTCAGCTCCTTGCCGACCAGCGCCGCGGACGTGGCCAGCAGGTCGACCAGCGAGACGAGCGACGTGGAAGTCTTGCCGGCGGGAACCTTGCCGGGCCATCGGGCGATGAAGGGTTCGCGCGAGCCGCCTTCGTACAGGCCCCCTTTGTAGCCGCGCAAGATTCCGTTGCACCGGTGGCCGCTGGTGTCGTGTCCCGAGCCGTCCTGGTAGCCGTCGTCCATCACGCCGCCGTTGTCGCTGGTGAAGATGACCAGCGTCTTGTCCGCGAGATGAAGCCGGTCGAGCGTGGCGAGCACCTCGCCGACACACCAGTCCAGCTCCTGGATCACGTCGCCCCGCGTGCCATGCGGGCTCTTTCCCTGGAACCGGGGATGCGGCACCCGCGGAACGTGGATGTCGTGCGTGGCGAAGTAAAGGAAAAAGGGACGTGACTGGTTGGCCTCGATGAAACCCGTCGCCTTCCTGGTCAAAACGTCGGCGTTGTTCTCATCGGTCCAGCGCGCCCTTTTGCCGCCGCTCATATAGCCG
The DNA here is from genome assembly GCA_049966735.1 of Isosphaeraceae bacterium. Taxonomy (GTDB): domain Bacteria; phylum Planctomycetota; class Planctomycetia; order Isosphaerales; family Isosphaeraceae; genus Aquisphaera. The sequence continues at coordinate 4,130 of JBMFUH010000127.1, read as the reverse complement.
ATCCGGCTGATGCCGTTGATGATGGAGTTATCGTGCCCGTGGCTGGGGTGAACCTTGAGCAGCTCGGGATGCTTGGCACCCGTCGGCTCGCTGCCCACCGGCTTGCCATAGCTCACCGCGATCGGGTCGTGCGGATCGTAGCCAGCGACACGGCCGTTCTCGACGAAGACGCAGGGCGTACGATCGCCGGTCGCCGGGATGATGAAGGAAAAGTCGAAGCCAACCTCGCGCGGGCCGGGTGAGAGCAGGCCGTTGTAATCGGGTTCCTTCTTGCCCAGCCCCAGATGCCACTTGCCGACGGCGCCCGTGGCGTAGCCCGCCTGCCTGAGCAAGCCGGGAACCGTGAGCCGATCGGTCGCAATGCTCAGAGGCGCGACGCCGCTGAGGATATGGTCGGCCGCCGGGTTACGCCAGGCGTACTGGCCGGTCAGGACCGCGTACCGGGTCGGGCTGCACACCGCGGCGGGGGCGTAGGCATTCGTGAATCGCATCCCCGCGCTGGCCAGGCGGTCGATGTTCGGCGTCTTGACCTGCGTCGCCCCGTAACAGCCCAGGTCACCGTAGCCCAGGTCATCAGCCAGGATGAACACGAGGTTGGGACGAGGCGGGGCAGCACCGGCCGCGTGCGTGTTCGGCTTGCCGGACTCGGGCAGCGCATAGCCTTTACTCGGCGGCGTGCCGGCTCTGGTCACACCCTGGCTCTTGATAAGCTCCGTTGGTTCCGGCGTCCTTCCCTGGTCGTTCGTGGCGACGATCCAGTCGACGAGCACCTTGCGCAGGCGATCCTGTGTTTCCTTGTGCTCGGGCCGGCCGGCGAGGTTGTCGATCTCGTGGGGATCGTTCTGGAGGTCGTAAAGCTCTTCGGCGGGCATCGTCGGGTCACAAAGGCGATCCTGCACCGGCGTCAGCTTGCCCTCGGCGTGCAACGTCTTGAGCAGGTTCCAGACGGGGTACGAGGTTTCCTTGTACTTGTTCGCCTGGAGGAACGGCCGGTCGGGTGTGAAGTTGCGGATGTAGCGGTAGCGGTCGTCGCGGACGGTCCGGAAGCGAAACGGCGTCTCGTCGCAGCGATCGCGGGCGCCGAAGATGTAGCGGTATGGCTCGGCCGCGTGATCGCCCAAAAAGATATGTCCCTGCATCTTCGGTGGCACCGGTGCACCGGCGAGGCTGAGCATGGTCGGAGCCAGGTCGATCGCCATGAGCAGCCGGTTGTCCACCGTGCCCGGTTTGAAGTGCGCGGGGATGGGAAACCGCTTGGGCCAGCGGATCAAGAGCGGCGTGTTGAGTCCTTCCTCGTAGCAGAATTGCTTGCCGCGAATGTGAGCCTGGCCGTGATCACCGAAGAAGACGACGATCGTGGAGTCGGCCAGGCCGTCGGTCTCAAGCTGCTCGAGGACCAGGCCAATCTTGCGGTCCAGTTCCGAAGCGGCGTCGAGGTACGCGGCGTGGTCGGCCCGGGTGACGGGATGCTCGGGCTCGTAGGGGGGAATCTCCACCTGAGCAGGGTCCGCGCGCTTCGGTGCTCGAAATGGCCGGTGCGTCTCCACGAAGTTGATCTGGGCGAAGAACGGCTGGTGCGGCTTCAAGTCGGCCCAGCGGTCCGAGTCGAACGGATGCTCCGGCGGCGTGAAGTTCCAGTCGGTCTTGGCCGTGCCGCGGAAACCGAGCCTGGGAGGAAGATGGCGGAGGTTGGCCGTGAAGTAGCCGACGTCACGAAACCATTCGGAGAGGACGCGAACACCATCGGGAAGCCGGTAGCCGTCGTCGCGGTGCGAGCGATGGTTGTGCGCGCCGATGGTCGTCTGGTACATCCCCGTCATGAACGCCGACCGGCTGGCCGAGCACACCGGCGCGGTGGTGTAGAACCGCGAATAGCGCACGCCATGGGCCGCCAGACGGTCGAGGTTGGGCGTCCAGACCTGTTTCGTCCCGGTGCAGCCAAGCTGGTTGCCGAAGTCCTCGGCGATGAGCCAGAGGATATTCGGCCGATCGGCGCCGTGGACCGCGCGCGATCCGCAGACCAGGACCGCAAGACCTGAGATCATTCCCACAATCAAACTACGCCTTATTGTTCGCATCGTCATGTCCCACTTGAATTCAAAGGGCCGGGAACCGTGAGGTTGCTTCACCGCCCGCGCACGCGTATGTTCAATCCTGTGATGTCAGACCGCGTCTCAACGAGGAGAACATGCCGTGCAACCGAACTTTCTCCGGAACCATCACATGCTCGGGCTGCTCCTGACCGTGCTTGTCCTGGACAGCCGCGTTCCGGCCCGCGCCGCCGATCAGGAGACGCCCCCGGTTCGGCCCTTGAGTCCCGCGAGCAACCTCGAGATCACGCTGGAAGGGCCCGTGAGCACGTACCTGACCGCGATCACGCGGAACTGGCTCTTACCTACCCCCGAGGCCAACCCGGCGATCCTGGCCATGTTCGCCGACCGTGACCGCACTCCCTACCGCGACCTCCTTCCCTGGTCGGGCGAGTTTGCCGGAAAATACATCACGGGCGCGACCCAGGTGCTGCGGACGACCGGCGCTGCGTCTCTCCACGACCACTTGCACCGGTTTATCGCCCAGCTTGTCGCGTTGCAAGATGCCGACGGTTACCTGGGACCGTTTTCACGAGGCCACCACCTGACCGGCTCCGCCCCCAACATCGGCGGCAAGGACGGTCCCACCTGGGACGCCTGGGGACATTACCATACGATGCTCGGTCTCTTGCTCTGGCACGAGGCCACCGGCGAAGCCCCCGCGCTCGCCGCGGCCCGCAAGATCGGCGACCTCTTCCGCGATCGCTTCCTGGGCGACAAGCGGCCTCGTCTGGTCGATACCGGTTCCACTGAGATGAACCTGGCCCCAGCCCATGGGCTCTGCCTGCTCTACGAGAAGACCGGCGAAAAGCGCTATCTCGAGCTGGCCCGGCAGATCGTCGACGAATTCGCGGCGGTTGACGGGAACGGTCACCCGCTCGCTGGCGACTACCTCCGCCGGGGCCTGGCCGGAGACGACTTCTACCGCTTGCCCAAGCCGCGTTGGGAAAGCCTTCACCCTGTGCTCGCCCTCGCCGAGCTGGCCCGGATCACGGGTGATGAGAAATATCGCAAAGCGTTCACGAACCTCTGGTGGAGCATCGTCCGGCTCGACCGGCACAACAACGGCGGGTTCTCCTCGGGCGAGCAGGCCCAGGGCAACCCTTACCATCAGGGGGCCATCGAAACCTGCTGCACGATCGCCTGGATGGCAATGACCGTGGAGATGCTCCGTCTCACCGGCGACTCCATCGCGGCCGACGAGCTGGAGCTTTCCACCTTCAACTCGGCCATGGGTCTGTTCTCGCCTTCGGGCCGCTGGAGTACGTACAACACCCCGATGGACGGCGTCCGCAAAGCGAACTTTCACGAGATCGTCTTCCAGGCTCGTCCCGGCTCGCCCGAGCTGAACTGCTGTAGCGTGAACGCCGCGCGGGGCCTGGGACTGCTCTCCCAGTGGGCACTGATGAAAGACGAAAAGGAGGACGGACTCGTCCTCAACTGGTACGGTCCCGGCCGGTTCATGGCAAAGTTGAAGACTGGAAATTATGTTCGATTGACGACGGAGAGCGACTACCCGAAGTCGGGCCATGTGGAACTCTCCGTCAAGCCCGAGCGACCCGCGACGTTTACCCTCCGCTTGCGCATTCCCCACTGGTCATCGCGGACGATTGTCAAGGTGAACGGCGAGGCCGTCGCCAACATCAGGCCGGGCTCGTACCTCGAGCTGAACCGAAACTGGAGGCCGGAAGATCGGATCTCTCTCGAGCTCGACATGACCCCGCACATCTGGGCCGGCGAGCGGCAGTGCGCGGGGCGCGTGTCGCTTTTCCGCGGCCCGATCCTCCTGACTTACGATCCGAGATTCAACCCGAACGCTCCGGCCGACCCGGTGCCGATCGACGTCTCGAAGCTCCGGGTGCAGCCCACGACGATGCCGGCCTCTCCGACGCCGATTGTCCTGATGCAGGTACCGACGAACGCCGGACCGATCGTGCTCTGCGACTTCGCCAGCGCGGGCTTCGATGGATCATCGTACCGTTCGTGGCTCCGCGCTGAGCGCGGTACGAGCGTTCCCTTCTCCCGCGAACACCCCTGGCG
>JBMFUH010000126.1:10354-10818 GCA_049966735.1 Isosphaeraceae bacterium | reverse complement strand
ACGGTGCGCACGCTCCTGCGCATTCTCGAGACCAAGAAATACGTGGCCCGCGTGGGCACGGGGCGTCCCACTCTCTACCGGGCACTCGTGAGCCAAGCCAAGGCGCAGCGGACCGCGCTCCACTGGCTCTTGGTCCGCCTCTTCGGCGGGTCGCCCCAGGCGCTGGTGCAGCGCTTGCTCGACGACCGCAAGCTGACGCCGGAGGAGTTTCAGGAACTGGTCCGCGAGTTCACTCCCACGGAGCAGCCGACACCACCAGCGACGTCGATACGTCGACGCCCCACTTCAGAGAACGAGAGCAAGACGAAGGGAGCACGCGATGAATAGCGACTGGTTTGCATCGTGGAACGATGGTCCGTTCGCGGGCTCCGCGCTGGATCTCGCGGCGCGAGTCACGTTGCTGTCGATCCTTGCGGTCGCTGTGCATTTTCTGCTGGGGCCGCGCCGGACGCTGGCTCGCTCCG
>JBMFUH010000126.1:0-10344 GCA_049966735.1 Isosphaeraceae bacterium | reverse complement strand
GCTCTACCCGTCGCGACCTTGGTCTGTCCCCAGGTACACGTCGCGTTTCCGCCGGGTGTGGCAAGTCCTCCGAGTCGTCTGGACCAATCTCCGCAATCGCCCGTCGAGCGAGCGAGCACCAGACCGGTCCAACCTCTCGGCCAGGAACTCGCGCTAGTCATTCCGGCGGCCACCGCACAGGCAAGCGCTCCGGCGCGATCCGCGAAGGTCTCACTCACGATGCTCTTGCTCGTCAGCTACTTGGCCGGTCTGGGTGTGCTGCTGGTCCGGCTCGGCGCTTCTGTCCGAGAGGTGGCGAGGTGGAAGCGACGGTCAAAGGCGGTTGACGATCCCAGGTGGACCGAGGCTCTGTCGCTCTGGAGTCGCCGGTTGAACGTCAAGCGGCCGATCCGTCTGGTCTCTTCCAGCGACGTGAACGTGCCGCTGGCCGTCGGCTGGCTCGATCCTCTGATCGTGCTCCCAGACTGGCGAGACACGGCGCTGGCCGCGGAGCAGATCGACGCGGTCTTGGTTCACGAGCTGGCGCACCTGCGCCGGGGAGACGACGTCTGGAACCTGATCCAGCAATTCGTGCAGGTCCTCTACTGGCCACATCCCTTGATCTGGGTCGTGGGGCGACTAATGGCCTCCGTTCGCGAGCAGGCTTGCGACGACCTCTGCGTCCACTGCGTCGGCGGATCGCGGAGCTATCGATCGACCCTGGTTGCCGTCGCGGCGGGCCTGGTCGAGCAACCGGCCGAAGGCGCCTTGGTTGCGGCGCCCATGGCGCTCGGCCTGGCCATGGCGCGTCGTTCCACCTCGTCGTTGCGCCGGCGCCTGTCGTGGATCATGCGCAGCCCTGGCGCGTCCCGATGCCTGTCGCGCTGGCCGGTTCAGGTCGCATTGATGGCAGTCTTGCTCATTGCAGCAACAGCCCTGGCGGTGATCGGGCCCGGCCGGGCCGCCCCGATCGGCGACGATCCCGCACAGCCCAAGGTGAAGCTCGCCTACGATCGGCCCTTGCCGGATTCGGTGAAACGGTCGCTGGTCGAGATCACCGTGGTCGACGCCGCGACGAGAGCGCCCATTGGCCTTGCCGAGGTCAGGGTTACGAATTATGTCGACTTGAGGACCCATCGTTTCCCGACCGGCCGTGAAGGGAAACTGCGCGTGGCCTATCCGTATTCCAATCAACCCATGCTCGCCCTTGAAGTCCGGAAGGAAGGATACATTCCCCAGCGGGCAAGCTGGGGTTTCGAGAAGAAGAAGGTCGATCCCCCTCGGCAATTGACGATCGCGCTGCGGCACGGTGTGGAGATCGGCGGCCGTGTCGTCGACGAGGCAAGCCAGCCGATCATAGGCGCCACGGTTGTCGTCTCGGTGGAGAGGTATGGTCCCGGCGACCGGCTCAAGGGACCTCTCGGCTACGAGATCCTCTACGAGGTTCCTTTCCAAACTGACCGCGATGGACGATGGCGCACCTCGAGCTGTCCGCCAACGGCCACCGAGGTCCACCTTCAGTTAATTCATCCCGACTACGTCTCCGGCGACGGAAGAACGTTCGGCGGCCCCGGACGGCGTTATTCCTCCATCGACAAGCTCCGCAAGCAGATCGACAGCCAGGTCATGACCAAAGGCGTGAGGATCAGCGGCCAGGTGATCGATGTGGAAGGCAAGCCCATCCCCGGAGCGCGGATCTGTGAGTCGTCGCAGGGCTTGACGTTCCTCGAATACGTCCGCCACACGGAGACGGATCTCGATGGGAGATTTCATCTTCACTTCGATCCCGACGAGATGATCAGTCTGACGGTTCAGGTGAACGGTTTCGAGCCGGTTACGAGGTCTTTCGTGGCCGGGCCCGACCTGGGGCCGGTCGAATTCAAGCTCGATGCCGGCAAGGTGATCCGGGGCCGGGTGGTTGACGTGGATGGCAAACCCTTAGCTGGCGCCCTCGTGATCCTTCAGAGCGCCCCGGGAATGAAGGGAGTCGTCTCGCGAATCTGGACTGATTCGCGGGGCCGGAGACATCAAGATTCCCCGGGAATCCTGGGCCTCTTCTTGCGAACCTGGACTGATTCGCGGGGCCGGTTCGTGTGGGGCAGCGCTCCCGCGGGAAAGGTGTTGCTGTCGATCAGCAAGAAGGGATACACCTGGATTGATCTCGCACCATTCACCGCGGATGATCCAGAGAAGCAAGTCGTCTTGAAGCCAGGCTTGGACGTGGAGATTCACGCGCGCGACGCGGTCTCCCACGAGGCAATCAAGAGCTTCTCGATCGAGACCGGCGTCCTCGATGTGACGACAGGAAAGGTCGCCTGGAAGCCGTGGCTCACACGAGGCGTGAACGATGGAGAGTACCGGACCACGGTCGATGCGACCCTTGCTCCTTACCAGTTCCAGCTCAAGGCGGCGGGGTATGCACCGGTCATGTCGCGACCGGTCGGGGGTGATGAGAAAGACGTCTCGCTGACGATCGACATGCGGAGGCTCAAGAATCAGTAGCCGTTGCGCGATCGGCCCAGCCTGCAAACCAGCTCGACGATCTCCCGGACCTTCTGCGGGTCGACACCGCTCCAGGTGAGTTCGGAACCGTCATTCGGCGAATGAGTCATCGCGCTTTGCATCAGGCGCGTCACGGCCGAGCCGAGGTGGATCTCGCGGACGCCCGCGCGGGAGAGGATGGTCTCGATGTTCTCCGCGCTCAGCCGTCCTCCGGCGAGGATGGCGATGCGTCCGCGGGCCTGATCGGCCAGGTTCCTCAAGGCGTCGCTTCCTTCCAGGGCCGTCGGCCGGCAGCCTGAGGTGAGCACGCGGTCGACGCCCAGGGCGATCAACGCCTCGAGCGCCTCGGCGGGGTCGCGCACCTGGTCGAACGCCTTGTGGAAAGTGACGCTTAAGGGCCGGGCCAGTTCGACAAGACGTGCCGTTCGCTCGCGGTCGACGGTGCCGTCCGGGCAAAGTAGCCCCAGGACCACGCCGGAGGCGCCGAGAGATCGGGCCAGCTCAATGTCGTGCCGCATCGCGGCCAGCTCGGCTGCCGTCGGCAGAAAATCGCCGGCGCGGGGACGGATCAAGACATGCACTGGAATTCGCAGCCGGCGGCACGCTTCGGCAATGGTTCCCGCGCTGGGAGTCGTCCCGCCGACCGCGAGGTTGTCGCAAAGTTCAACCCGATCCGCGCCTCCATCGCCCGCGGCGAGTGCCGATTCCAGGTCCCCGACGCAGATCTCGATCGTGACCCGTTCGTTCATCGACATATTGCCTTTGCCTGTCTGGAGTAGCCTGGCAAGCCCCTCTGCCATTCGCATGAGTCGGAAGGGCGAGCCCTAGGCCGGGGCATTTGGTCCGCACAGCGGACCCTACAATGCTGCTGTCTGCATCAGGCCGGGGCATTTGGTCCGCTACAGCGGACCCTACAATTCAGTGGGAGCCACCCTACTTGTCTTCGTCCTCGACCGTTCGTCGCGGATCGACTCTCATCCAGAGCGCGACGCCGATGAGTGCGAGGAAGACATAGACGAAGAGGCCGGGATCCCATTGCGCGCGGCCGGTGTAGCCCCGGTCCTTCATCATGTCGGCGAAGGTGCCCAGAAAGACCTCATTGAGGACGCGTCCCACCGAGCCCATCATGTTCATGAGACCGAACAAGGCCCCGACGTGCCGGCCGCTGACCTGGGTGGCACAGGCCCACCAGGCGGGAACCTGAAGCTGGATTCCGAAGCAGGCCACCGCGACGAAGACCGACGCCAGCGTGGTCGAGCTGGTCATCAGACTGAGCAAGATCCCGAGCGCGGCAAGTGCCCCGCCCGATACGCTTTGTGCCGTCCGGCCCCATCTCCGATTTCCCGTTTTCCGGACCAGCCAATCGGTCAGCCAGCCACCGAAGAAGCAACTGAAAGGCCCGGCCGCCAGCACCATGGAGGTAAGGCTGGCCGACTGGTCCGGACTGGCCCCGCGTGCTCTCTCCAGGTACGTGGGATACCAGGTAATGAGGAGGTCGTAGGTTCCCGCCATGGTGACCATGGCCCCGCCCAGGAGCCAGATATTGGTACTCTTCGCGACCAAGGGCCAGGGAATCGGGCCATGAGCCTGGAGATCGCCGGGGCTCGCGTCTCCCTCACCGCTCGCTGGTTTTCGCCCGCCCTGGATGATCTCGCGCTCGGCCTCATTGACCGAGTGGTGCGTCGCGGGATCATCGCGGAACCAGAGATAAAACGTGATCGCCCAGGCCACGCCCAGAACGCCCAAGACCCCGAACGTCCAGCGCCAGCCGACCAGATCAATGAGAAATTGAGCGGCCACGGGTGACACTGCCGCACCAATCAGCATCGACATGCTGACGATCCCCTGGGCCCAGCCCCGGGTCGACTCGGGAAACCACTCGCGGAGCACCCGCGCCGAGTTGGGCAGGGCCCCGGCCTCGCCGGCGCCGAAGAAAAACTGGATGGCAAGCAAGGACAGAAACCCGCCGGCCGCGCCGGTGAGGGCCGTGAAGATCGTCCACCAGACCACGATCCGGGTGAGCACCCCGCGCGAGCCGTACTTGTCGCCCCAGCGTCCCGATGGGATTTCGAAGAGCGCATAGGAGATCGCGAACGCCGCGAAGATGTATCCCATGCGGGTGTCGGAGATCTTCAGCTCCTCCTTCATTCGCGGCGCGGCCTTGGCGATGCACACGCGATCGAGGTAGAGGATGAACGACATGGCCGCCAGGAAGGCCAAGACGCCATAGCGCACCATAGTGGGACGCTGGGCGAGGGCAGGGGGCTCGAAGGGGTCGCTGCCCGGAGCGGTTGAGAGGTCCGCCATCACTTCGACCCTCGCGCGGCAAGCTCGGCTCTGGCCTTGGCCATCACGCTATCGATCGTGACCGGCTTGCCCCCTTGCCGCTTGCTCTCGTCGGCAGCCTCCATGAAGGCGAAGATCTCGACCGTCTCCTCGGCGGAGACTGGCGGCTTGTGGGTCCGGAAGAACTTGCAGATCTCCACGACCAGCGGCTGATAGCCCCCGTAGCCGCCGCTGGGGCCGATCCCTTTAGTGCCGAAGACGGTCGCGCCGTAGTCGGCATGGCCCTGGCGGATGCCCCGGAAGGTTCCCACCCGCCCGTCTTTCCAGACGCCGGTCACCAACTCGGTCCCCTCGTTCTCGCCGCGGCCCGGAGTCTGAACCCGCGCCACGGTCTGGCAGCCGGTTCCCATGATGGTGTAAAGCGTCTCCACGCCGTGCACGCCGTACCAGTAGAGGTCGGGATGATGCTCCTCGAGATGACACGGGCTATAGGCGTCGCAGCCGATCACGTCGCCGATCTGGGGGTTGTGCCTCATCCCGGCGATCCCCGGGCTGAACCGCAGCGACGAGCTGGAGAAGCAGGGCGTCCCCGACGCGCGGGCCAGGTCGAAGATGGCGATCGCGTCGGCGAGCGTTCCCGCGACGGGCTTGTCGATGAAGACCGGCTTCTTGGCCTGAAAGACCGGCCGGGCCTGGGCGAGATGCGGCCTGCCGTCCACGCTCTCCAGGAAGACCACGTCCACCTTCTTGAGCAGCTCGTCGATCGAGTCCACGATCTCGACGCCGTGCTTCTCGCGCAACTGCTGGGTGTAGAAGGCAAGGCGATCGCGGCTGGAAGGGATATCGGGGCTGCCGCCGGGATAGGCCGCGACGATCCGCACACCCGCCAGATCCCCTGCGGGATGAGGCCCGTTCAAGAGCGAGGTGAACGCCACCACGTGCGAGGTATCCAGGCCGATGATTCCGGCCCGCATGACTTTTGATTTCTGTTCATCCTGGGGCTCGCCCGCGGCCCCGAGCCGGGTGCAAAGCATGACCAGAACCAGCACGGCCAGAAGAGAAAAGAGGCTAGATCGAGCCAGCATGAGTTTGCTCCGTTCCGTGACGCCTGGAAATCGTATGGGCCTGCCCGGGTCATGCGCCGGCCCCGACAAGCCCGACCGGAACCATCATTCATGGCCCGGACCCACTTTGCAACCGGCAACGGCCGGCAATCCGGTACTCGGGACTGATTGGCAAAGTTGACCGAACCATCATCTGGCGAAGAGTCCGCGCTCACACTACGATGATTCAAACCGTGGGTGGTTGTCGGCCCCGGCCTCCGCCACACATACCTATAGGATCTCTTGAATGAACAGCTCTCGAAGTCGCGGTGTGCCCTCGCGGAGCGCGCCGGTCCTGCTCGCCGTCTACCTTCTGGCCATCAGCGGACCTGCTGCCGTCGCGGGCGCCGGGGGTACCACGATCAAGATCGACGTGGACGCCAGGGACCTGCCGCGCAAGCTGCTGCACACGCAGGTCACGATCCCTTGCCGGCCCGGTCCGTTCTGGTTCCGCTATCCCAAGTGGATTCCCGGCACCCACGCCGCCTCCGGGCCGGTCGATACGCTGGGGGGCCTGCGCATCACGACAGCCGACGGCAAGACGATTCCCTGGCAGCGCGATCAGGAAGATCTCTACCGGATGGGCTGTACCGTGCCCGAGGGGACGACTCAGATCAGGGTCCAGATCGACACCATCTGCAACGCCGCCAGCGTCGACGCCAGCGGACACCTGAGCTACGGCAACAGCTTGGTCGGCATCATCAACTGGCCGACGTGCCTGGTCTATCCCGAGGACGTCCCGGCCCGAGAAACGCAGGTTCAGCTCTCTCTCCACCTGCCGGAAAGATGGAAGCATGCCTCAGCACTTAAATCATGTTGTGGGAACAAGGGAGCGATCACATTTTCACGCGTCTCGCTGGCGACACTGGCCGATTCGCCGCTGATCGCGGGAGAGTTCCTGCGGACGATTCCGCTGGCGACCGGTTCGTCGCCGCCGGCCTGGCTTGAGCTGGCGTCCGAGTCGCCGGCCGCGCTGGAGCTTGGTCCCGACGTCGTCGGGCTCTACAGCCGGATGGTCCGGGAAGCCGCGGCGCTCTTCGGCGCCTGTCATTATTCCGAGTTTCATTTCCTGGTCACGTGCAGCGACGACCTGGGCCTCCTGGGACTGGAGCACCTGTCCTCCAGCCTCAACGGCGTGCGTGAGCGCGACCTGGTCGACGGCTTCAACCGCAAGGGCTGGATCGCCAATTTGATTCCTCACGAATATGTTCACTCCTGGTGCGGCAAGTACCGTCGCCCGGTGGGCCAATGCACGGCTAATTTTCACACTCCCGAGCGCACGGCGCTGCTCTGGGTTTACGAGGGGTTGACCGAGTATCTGGGAGAGCTGCTGATGGTGCGCAGCGGCCTGGCGAGCCCCCGAGAATATCAACAGGCGCTCACATCGACCATCGGGCGTCTGATGCACAGGACGGGCCGGAAGTGGCGATCGCTCGAGGATACGGCTGTGGCCTCCGCGCTCTTGCGTGCCGAGAGCCCGAACTGGAACGAGCTGCGCCGCGATCAGGATTACTATCACGAAGGGGCCTTGCTCTGGCTGGAAGCCGACGCCATCATCCGCCAGAAGACCAAGGGCGCTCGCGGGCTCGACGACTTCTGCCGCAAATTCCTGGGCAAGAACCCGGCGCAAGGAGACGTCGTTCCTTATGACCTTGCCGAGATCGTCCGGCTCTTGCATGAAACGGCCGAGTACGACTGGGAGTCGTTCCTGAACGGGCGGGTCCGCCGTCCGCTCGACTCCTTGCCGTTAGACGTCGTTGGCCGGATTGGTTATCGCGTCGAGTTTGCCTCCCGGCCTCAAGGCCAGCCGCCACGAGGCCGCGTCAGCTCGGGACTCTCGGCCCAGCACTCCCTGGGTCTCACCTTCAGCTTCGACGGACAGATCACCGACGTCGTCCCCGGGATGGCCGGCGACCGTGCCAGGCTGGCGCCGGGAATGAAGGTCATGGGCATAGGCGGCCGGCTCTTCAGTGCCCAGCGACTGCACGACGCGCTGGTGGAGAGCGTCACGCGGCACAAGGTCGAACTGCTCGTCCTGGAAGGCGACCGCTTCCGCACCGTCGTTCTCGACTACTCCGGAGGACCGAAGTATCTCCAGCTCGTCCGCGACCAGTCGAAACCCGACCTGCTGGCCGACATTCTCAAGCCGATTGCCGACAAGAAGACCGAGAGCAAGAGCACGAGTCTCAAAGCAGCGCCCTCGCGAGCGGATCCTCTTCCCAAGGGCTACGTCGCGTACCGGACGTCCGAGGCCATCGCCATCGACGGCAAGCTCGATGAGAAGGCCTGGCAAACGGCCCCGTGGACCGATGCGTTCGTCGACATCGAGGGAAACAAGAAGCCGTTGCCGCGGTTCCAGAGCCGGGCCAAGATGCTCTGGGACGACAAATACTTCTACATCGCCGCTCAGCTCGACGAGCCGCACGTCTGGGGAACGCTCAACAAGCACGACTCGGTCATCTTCCACGACAACGACTTCGAGATCTTCATTGATCCCGACGGCGACAACCACGAGTACTACGAGATCGAGCTCAACGCGCTCAACACCGAGTGGGACCTGTTCCTGAAAAAGCCTTATCGCGACGGCGGGCCGGCGGTCAACGAGTGGGAGATCCCCGGACTCAAGACGGCCGTCCACGTCGAGGGAACGCTCAACAACCCCAATGACAAAGACCGCTTCTGGTCGGTCGAGTTCGCCTTTCCCTGGAAGGCCCTGGCCGAGTACGCCCATCGCGCTTCGCCTCCGCGCGACGGCGAAGAGTGGCGGATCAACTTCTCGCGCGTCGAGTGGCGGCACAACGTGGTCGACGGGAAATACCGCAAGGTCCCCAATACCCCCGAGGACAACTGGGTCTGGTCGCCGCAGGGGGTCATCGACATGCATCGGCCAGAGCTCTGGGGGATCGTCCAGTTCTCGACCGCGCAGCCAGGCACCGTCGCGTTCCGCCCCGATCCCACCATGCCCATTCGTAACCGGCTGATGCAGGTCTATCACGCCCAGAAGACGTTCCACGAGAAGACAAAGAAGTGGGCCGACCAGCTCGATTCGCTGGAGCTCCCCGCCGCGCCGCCCGATTTGCCGCCTCATACACTCACCGTCCGCCCGACACCGGAGGGTTACGAGGCGGAACTCAAGCTCAAAAGCGGTGAGGAAACCTGGAGCGTCCGGCAGGATTCCCGGATTTGTCGCAAGCGCTGAGCGGCACGCCGCTGCTTCACGCAGTATTGCCAGCCGGGAACCAAAGGAGGGCTGGCGGCGACGTGCGAGCACCAACGGCGAACGGGTCGGCTGGAAGTTTTGGGGTCAGCGATGCCTGCGGTGGGGCGTTGTCTCCCTGAGCTCGGCGGAGTAGCAGGGCGACATCGGCCCAGAACGCCTGCCACGCTTTGCGCTCAGCCTGGGGAAGCCTGACCAGCGCTGCCTCGTCCCGAACTCTGGCCAGATCAGGGTCGCCCTTCCAGTGCTGGAGCGTCTGCGCGACAAGTTGCCGCGTCTGCGATGGTCCGGTACTCACCAGTGTGGTCCAGAACTCCAGGTCGGCCTTGAGCCACTCGACGGCCTGTTTCCGCCAGCGGGCCCTGGCGGCTTCGTCCAGCGGCGGCTCATCCTTCCCCTGACCGCAACCAGCGAGGGCCGCGGCGCAGGCGGCGTTGTAGCGGTTCCGCACGCTCATATCGTGGGCCAGCGCTGGCTGGGTCTGGAAGGCTTCTGCCCAGAATCGGGCCGAGGCCCCATAGAGCTTCGTCTCGGAAAACATCCGGGCTAGCAACGCCGATTCGGCGGCGTTGGTGGCTGTCGCCTTGCCGCTCTTGATCGCCGGCACCTTCTTCTCGAGCTCGACCATTCGTTCGGTCTCTCGGACCAGGTCCCCGGAGACTGGGCTCTGGCTCGAGGACCTGGATTCCAGGTCGTGAGCTTGTCGAAAGGCGGCAAGAGCGTCGGCGTACTGTCCTTTGCGACGGAGCAACCTCCCCAGATGGATCTGCATGTTGGCTTCACCGGGGTTCAGGGCGAGAGCGCGACGGAATTCCTCGATCGCCTGGTCCAGCTTCTCCTGCCTGGCGAAAGCGACACCGAGATTGCCATGGATCTCGGCGTCATCGGGCTTCAGAGCGAGCGCGCGCTGGAACGCGCTGATCGCCTCGTCCCACTTTCCTTGCTCCGCAAACACTCCGCCCAGTTTGTTGTGGATCTCGGCGGAATCAGGCCTCGGCGCGAGAGCGCGGTGGAACTCAGTGATGGCCTGCTCCAGATTTCCTTGTTCCAGATATACGGATGCGAGATTAGCGACGGCCGAGGCATAATCGGGTCTCAGCACCAGGGCTCGCTGACACTCCTGGATCGCTTCGTCGAACTTACCCAGCACTCTCAGACACGCCCCAAGATCGTTGTGTGCCTCGGGAAGATCGGGCTTCAGAGCAACGGCGCGGCGGAATTCAGCGAGGGCTTGGTCCGGCTTCCCCGTATGGAGCA
>JBMFUH010000125.1:0-10887 GCA_049966735.1 Isosphaeraceae bacterium | reverse complement strand
CTTGCGGATCTGGTTGTGCCGCATGATCGGCCGCTGCGAGCCCGAGCCAGGATGCAGGCCCAGCCCCGCGTGGCCGTGGCTCTGACAGTTCTCGACGCGGACGTCATGACAGATCTGCCAGGAGATGCCGTCGCCGTTGTTGTCGCGGGCGATCACGTGGCGGAACATGAGCCGGCTGCAGTCCTGAGCGAAGATGCAGCCCGCGTAGTTGCCGTCCAGGTTCTCGTTATTGGCTCGATTGCCGTCCAGTGTCAGGTTTTCAATGACAATGTCCGAGACGTTCTCGGCCGAAAGCAGGGGGAAGAGCGTGGCCGCGGTGGGCTCGCCTTTCTCAATCCAGAGATTCTCGCGCAGCGATTTGTCGAGCTTGAACCGGTTGCCCGACCGGGCCACCAGCGTCCGCTTGATCACGATGGGCCCGCCGGTGTCGGGATTCTTGGCGCGGAAGCAGACGCCGTCGCCAACCCGGAAGCCTCGGGCGTCGGCCAGCGTGACTTCCTGATCGTACCAGTCCGAGCTGGCGGCGAGCTTCGTCGAGCTGCTCGGCTCCTTGATGAGGATGGTCTCGGGCCCCGTCCCCGTCAGTCTGGTGTGCGCGGGAAGGTAAATCGCATTGCGCAGGCGGTACGTTCCCGGCAGGATCTTCACGGTCCCGCCGCCGTGAGCGGCGGTCTGGTCGACGGCCGCCTGGATCACCTTCTCCGTGCAACCGGCGAGGTCGCCCTTCTTGGGCCCGACCGAGATCGTGAACATCTCCTTCCAGTCCGGCTCGATGCGGTCTCCCGAGATGGCCTTCGGGTTGGTGACCGGCACGGCGGGAGGCTCATCCGCGCGCGCCGTCGATCCGCGGCCCTGCCAGGCCAGCATCATCCCGAGGCCCATGCCGCCTTTCAAAACGTCGCGGCGCGAAAACCGGTCCCAAGCGCGATCGATCATGGTCGAATTCCTCTCGCCGTCGTGGTCAGGGGCTGGACGGGATCGAATCACACGGGGCGGTCTTTCCCCAGGTGGCACTTCTTGTACTTCTTGCCGCTGCCGCACCAGCAGGGGTCGTTGCGGCCGATCTTGGGAGCGGCGCGGCGGAAGGTTTCGACCGGTACAGGCGGCGGCTCGGTTCGTGCCGGCTCCGGCGGAGGGTAACTGACGCGAGTCGGAAACTCGATATTGGGCATTCTGGCCTGGCGCTCATCGTCCTCAAGTTTCAGCCTGTAGCTTTCTCGATACTCCTCGAGCCAGGGCTCAGGCAACAGGAAACATTGTCCGCCTTCATCGTAGGCCTCCTCGATCTCCTCCTTCTTGACGATCTCCTCATCGATCAATCCCTCATCGCAAGCCGTGAGGACCAGATCTCGGGCCTCGAAGTCCGCGAGATCCGCCAGGTCGTTGGCGAGAAATGCCAGGTCTTCATCACGAGGGAGTTCGTTGTCGGACTCCATCTTACGCAACATCTCTTGTTCAGGGTTGTTGGCTGCTTCGTTCTTAATGGGTTGTCCCGCCACGTCTTCCTGGGTGAGCCAGTTGAAGCGGTCCTCGTCCGGCTCTTCGATCGGCTGTCCGTGGAGATCGCGATCCTCCCCGATTCCCTCGTCCTCCTTCCCCGCGCTGAGAAGCTCGTTCTCGAATTGCTTGTCCTTGCGGGCCTCCGCGACGACCTCCTCGAAGACCGTGCGAACCGCGTCAGCCAGGCGCGATCTCAGGGCGGGGTCGGTCCCGGCCGCCTTCTTGGCGCCATGAATCAGATCGGACCGCAGGTACCCGGAGACTGCGGGGTCCCGGATCAACTCGATCAAGGCATCGAGCCCGGCCTGCCCATGGAGTGCAATGGCATCGGCCAGTTGCGGAGCGGTATCGTTCTTGTAGAACCGGGCGGCCTCGCGGAGGGCAGGCAGCGCCGTGGGCGACTTCAGCATGCTCAAGAGCCCTACCGCATTGTCCAGAAGCGCTTCTTGCGGCCAGCCGAGAGGCCTTGTCTTGACGACATCGACCAGAGGCCCGACGGCGGCCTCTCCCTGATCCAATATCTGCTGGAGCAGGTCCGGATGGGGCCACTCTCCGGCCGCGACCATCTGGTCGACCAGAGCGGCGGCATCGCGGGCTGCCTCATTCTCGGATCTGGGCGGAGCCGCTGACTGCTCTTCCGCCGTCGCCCCTTCGGCACCCTCTGCCTCGTGTTCCGTCGTCATTCCCGCCTCCCCGGTGTTCGGTTGATCTTGCCGGAATTGTACAGCCCAGGCGGTCCGGGCGGGAATGGCCAAGCGGCACAGTCGGGCACGACGGCAGCCCGCGACCACCCCCGCGACTTCAAGCGAGCTGAACCGTGGGTGGCCTTTTCCCCGTGGGAATGACGCTCTGAGCGTGGGACAAGATTCCAATCTTGTCAGTATTCTATATTGACTCTTCAATGGACAAGATCGGAATCTCGTCCCACCAGCAAAGGCGAAGGAGGGCCAGACGAGGCCACCTATCCTTGGCCTTGCTTCGGAAAGCGGCTGACCTTTGCCACTCTTCCGAAAACCTCGCACTGCGCTCAACCTCCTCCCCCGGCAGCGGTGGCCCGGCGATGGAAATCCACAAGGAGGACACGAGGAACAGCAGGAAGTTGGATATGTTTGATCTATCAATTATTCTCAAATTGAGATCACCTCCTCCTGACCCTCCTGTCCTTCTTGTTGTTACTCCGGCTTCCTGAAGGGGACATTGAGTCTCCTGAAGGGGCCATTGCCATTCTCGGCCACAGCGTGGGCGACTCAGGTAATTGTTCGGGTGCCGTTTCCTCTTTCTGTGGGGATTCAGCGCCGACCGACAACGCACGGGGCTTTCTCCAGATCGTCCAGCTAGCGATGGTGAATAGCAATTCCCCATTACGAGACGCCCCCTCTCGGTAAGGGCATCAGTGTGAATAGAAGTCTCGTCGTCGACGGGCTCATCCCTCCCCAAGATCGTACGTGTCGTCAGGGCGTTGTCCTGCAAGAAATCGATGACGGCCCTGAACCTCGCATGCGTCCTCTCTCTGGGCTCCGTGTTACCGGGAGTTCTCGTATGCCAGCCGACTTTGTCGATCGTATAGGATTTTGCCTGGGACAAGGCTCCGCGCGGTGAATTCGACGGCCCCCCTCCAGCCATCGATCTTCATCCGAACGTTCAGCGCTCTCATGCGCGCATGGCGATCTTGGACCCAAATGGGGTAAGATGGTGACGAACTTCAGGAGGTTCAGTCCGTGCGCAAAAAATCTCCCCGCCGCGGAGGCCTCGCGGACTATATCACCGAGGTCCTCAAGAATGCCGTCTATGAAAAGGGCGAGCAGCTTAACGTGATTGTGGCCGAGGCGCCCGACTTGCCTGGCTGCATGACGCAAGGTAACACCTTTGAGGAGGCCCGGGAGAACCTCGTCGATGCCATCGAAGTGTGGCTGATGGCCGGATTGCGGAGTGGCGAAGACCCACCGGTGGTCAACGGCTGCCGTTTGGCGATTACCGCGGCGCCGAGGGGGCCCGGGCATGCCCAGTCTCAACCCCGTATCAAAGCGTGAATTGGTGCGCAAGTTGAAGGGATTCGGCTTCGAAGGGCCTTTCCCTGGGGGAAAACACCAGTGGATGCGCCGCGGCGGTTCGCGCCTCACGATTCCCAATCCTCATGGGGGGCGCAATCGATCCCGGGTTCATTCGACGAATCCTGCGCCAAGCCGGTATCACGCTTGACGAATGGATGAACGCCTGAGACATGGCCGCGGCTAGAGCGGTTTACAGTCGGCTTGCGCACTGATCAAATATCGTAGGACCCGCTGTGCGGACCAAATGCTCCGGCCGTCTCCCGGCGCGCCGGGACTACGGTGAGCTATCGACCCGAAGACCGCTCTAGCCGAGCAGATGTTAGTCGAATGAAGGTATGCGGTTAACATACTTAATTCAGTAGGTTCCCTGCAGCGGTCCGCCGGGGGCGGCGAGGGCGTCGACCTTCCGCACCACTTCAGGATCGTCCAACAGCGGCGGGGCGTGGTGCGGCTTGATCCGCGCGTCGATCACCAGCGGACCGCGGCAGCCCCAGTGCTTCTGGACGATGAATGAATCAACCCCATCGATGTCGGCCGCGGGGTTGGAGCGGGTGAACGTGACCCAGAGGAAATTGGTTTCGTTCCGGGCCGTGAAGTCGCTGTCGTCGACGATGACGAAGAGCGGGAACGAGCGGATCGGATCGTCCGGACCGATTGCCTGGCAAAACGCGGCGATGTGGTCGATGCTCGTATCGAACGACGGGCCCTCGATCGCCAGGATTCCCGGCAGAACCACGCGAGGCTGGCGGAAGCCTTCAGGCAAGCGTAGACCGGGCGGAAGCTCGCCGGGGAGTTCCCTGCGTTTCGGGCCCGCGGCGGCCATCACGACCTTCGACCCCTGGTTCAGACCGTGGCCCGAATAATCGAGCGTGTCGATGGTCGTTTGCGTCTGGAAGTGCAGGTCGGTCGTCCAGTCGATCCGCTCGAGCAGGTGGCGGAGGAAGGCGGAGACATCGTGAAGATCCAGCGCGGGGTTGTCCTCGCTGGCGACGATCAGGAGGTACTTGGCCAGCGAAAGCTGGCCCTGGCCGAGGATCGCATTGGCCGTGGTGAGGATTTCCTGGGGCCGGCGGACCGGATCGTACGGGACGTACCGCTCGCTGGCGATCGCCAGGAGCAAGGGGTGAACCCCGGCGGCATCGACGGCGTGCACGGCGCGGAGGCCGGGAATCAACGTGGGGATGATCGGCCCGGTCAGCTCGTGGATCAAGGCGCCAAAGGTCGTGTCTTCCTGGGGCGGCCGGCCGACCGAGGTGAAGGGCCAGATGGCTCCGGTCCGGTGGTAGACGCGCTCGACCTGGAGGACCGGAAACTCGTGCGCCAGGCTGTAATAGCCGAGATGGTCGCCGAACGGCCCCTCCGGCTTGCGGATCTCCGGGTGGATGGCGCCACAGATGACGAAGTCGGCCTGGGCGGGCATGGGCAAGCAGCCCTCGGGCGCGACCATGGCAACTCGTCGGCCGCCGAGTGCTCCGGCAAAGGCCAGCTCGGGCAGGCCCTCGGGCAAGGGCATCACGGCCGCCAACGTCAGGGCAGGGGGGCCTCCGACGAAGATGTTGACACGCAGCGGCTCTCCCCGCCGGATCGCCGCCGCATGATGCACGCCGATGCCCCGGTGGATCTGGTAATGGAGCCCGACTTCCCGGTTCAGGATGTACTGGTTGCCGGAAAGCTGGACGCGATACATGCCCAGGTTCGACCGCGCCAGGCCGGGGTGGTCGGGGTCCTCGGTGTAAACCTGAGGCAGCGTGACGAACGGTCCGCCGTCGTCCGGCCAGGATTGGATCGCCGGCAAGCGGTCGATCGTCGACAGGTGATCGAGGATGGGGCCCTTCTTCGTGATCTTGGGCCGGAGATGCCAGAGCGTACGGGGCAAGCCACGATATCGCCAGGGCCGTCGTGCCGCGGCGCCCGGGTCGACCTTCAGCTCGACCAGCCGGCGCACGGCGTCGAGCGTATCGCGAAACAGGAACCGAGCCCGGTCGAGCGTGCCGAAGAGGTTGGAGACGAGCGGGAACCCGGTTCCCTTGACCCGTGCGAAGTAGACTGCCGGTCCTCCTGCCTGGTAGACCCGGCGCTGGATCGCCGCGGCCTCGAGATAAGGATCGATCTCCTGGTCGATGACCACAAGCTGACCTGTTTGTTCCAGATCGCGAACACATTCCCGCAACGTGCGATAGCCCATGCCGAATCTTCCCAAGAACGCCGAGCACAGAACGAATGGCTTCTGAACAGTAGGGACTTTACATTATTGCTTGCATGAAGACCATGTCGTCTCTTGCTTCCGACTTGCCATGACACACTCTGGACTTCTTGTATTCGTTCTTCCGCCGATTGCAATGTTCTTTGCCTTCCTCTGGCATTTCACCCGGTCGTCGGCGATTCTCCAGCGCTGGGCCGACGAGAACGGGTACGAGATCATCGAGAAGTCATACCATCATTTCTTCAGATAGCCGTTCTTCTGGCGGACCAACAAGGGCCAGGCGGTATACCGCGTGACCGTGCGCGACAAGGCGGGCAACGTGGGCAAAGGCTGGGTGGCTTGCGGCTCGTTCTGGTGGGGACTCTGGTCGAACCAGGCGAGGGTGCGGTGGGATGAGCCGCCGCAACCGAGCCGTTCGGTCATGCACGATCGCTGGCTGGACGGTTGAAAACAGGCCGCCGTCCTGAGAGCATCAAGGAGTCCAAAACCTCCTCGATGGCGAGAACACGAAAGGGGCAGCCATGAAACGAGCGATCGTGGGCATTGTGATCTTGCTCGCCGCCTCGAGCTCCGGTTGGTCGTCCGCGGCGCCGGTGGTCCTTGACTCCGGAGACCTGCGGCTCACGCTCGACTGGAGCAGTTTTCGCGTGGTGAGCCTGGTCGACACGGCGACGCACAGGAACCTTCTCTCCGAGCATTCGCTCCCGCTTTTCTCGATCACGCTCCACCAGGTCGGCAAGAAAGAGTCGGTGACGCTGACGGCGGACAAGGGCGGGAGTACGTCCTTTGGGCTGGGCAGTGGGGCGAGGGGGAAAGTCCTCTCGTTACACTGGGAGCGGCCGGCCGATTCGCGCCTGGGCGACCTCGCTGTCGACGTCTCGGTCGTGGCTAATTCGGCGACCTCCTCGCTGACCTGGAAAATGGCTGTAACCAAGGTTCCGCAAACCTGGAGCCTCTGGCGCATCGTGTTTCCCCAGGTATCCATCGCCGACCTCGGATCTTCTGGCGAGGTCTTTGTTCCCAAGGCCCCTGGCGAAGTGCAGCGCGGGGCCTGGCAGCGCGCGTACAAGTACACCGGGACCTATCCCAGCGGCTGGTGCTCGCTGCCCATTCTGGCGGCCTATGATGTGAGCCGGAAAACCGGGCTCTGCGTGAGCATCCACGACCCCTGGGGCTCGACCAAGGATCTCCTGGCCGAGTCGCACCCCAAGGAAGCAGCGCTCACCCTGGCCGTGGATCAGCCGGTGCCCGACATGGGTCAGCCGGCAAACCACTATGAATCGAGCGGCGAGGCCGAGTGGCGGCTGATGCGGGGCGACTGGTTCGACGCCGCGGTCGCCTATCGCCAGTGGGTCAGGAAGGAGGCGAAGTGGTATCCCAGACTCGGGCCGGACGGGCGCGCCGACACCCCGCGCTGGATGCGCGAGCTGTCCGTCTGGGCGCTCAGCGGGGGACCACGGCAACAGTGCGTTCCGGAGGTGAAGAAGTTCACCAGCTTCCTGGCCCCGCCCGCGGCCGTGCACTGGTACAACTGGCACGAGATCCCCTTCGACAACGATTATCCCCATTACTTCCCCACCAAGCCCGGCTTCGCGGATGGCGTGCGCGAACTCCAGTCGTCCGGCACGTATGTCATGCCTTATATCAACGGCCGTCTCTGGGATACGCGCGACAGGGGCATGGAGGATTTCGAGTTCACGAAGATCGCCTTGCCGGCGGTGAGCAAGAATGAGGACGGCAAGCCCTACATCGAGAGCTACGGCAGCAAGGAGAAGGACGGCAGCCGGGTGCGGCTGGGGGTGATGTGCCCGACGACCAAGGCCTGGCAAACCAAGGTGCATGACACGGTCCTGCGGCTGATGAACGAGTGCGGCGTGAAGGGCGTCTACATCGACCAGATCGCGGCCGCCGCGCCGACGTTGTGTTTCGACAAGTCGCACGGTCACCCGACGGGCGGCGGCCACTGGTGGACCGAGGGGTACTGGAAGCTTCTGGATCAGATTCGCCGCGACATGCCCAAGGATTGCATGCTCACCACCGAATGCAACGGCGAACCATACATCAAGTTTTTCGATGGCTATTTGACCTGGCACTGGCAATACGACGGCCAGGTCCCGGCGTTTCCGGCCGTCTACGGCGGGGCCATCCAGATGTTCGGGCGGTCGTATGGCGGAGGTGAAACGAAAGACCTCGCCCTGAGGATGCGCGCCGGGCAGCAGCTTGTCTTCGGCGAGCAGCTTGGCTGGATCAATCCGGACAGGGTTCTGGACAAGCAAAACGGGGCGTTCTTCCGCGACGCGGTCCTGCTCCGCCGCAAGCTGGCGCGGTACTTCCACGCCGGCGAGATGGCCCGGCCTCCGCGACTGGTCGGGACCGTGCCGACTGTTCGCGCCGACTGGCAATGGGGCGGCGTCGACTGGGTGACCACCAGCGCCGTGCTCACCGGCGCCTGGCATCAGCCGGCCTCGCGGCGGCTGGTTCTCGTCTTCGTCAACGTGAGCGATCAGCCGGTGACCGCCGGGGTTGACTTCGACTTCGAGCCGTACGGATTGGCCGGGTCGCGTCTTACCGCGACGAAGCTGACCCCGGACGGGCCAGACGAGGTTGTTTCGGGTTCCTCGGATGCTCTGCGTCAGGTGAAGTTCCCGCCCCGATCGGCCTGGGCCTGGGAGTTCTCCTCGCCTGCCCCAGCCCCGCCCGCCGAGACAGAGAGCACCGACGTCTTCGTCGAGAAGACCGGCGGCTACTTCGCCTATCGCATCCCCGCCATCGAGACCGCGCAGGATGGCTCGCTGCTGGCCTTTGCCGAGGCGCGCAAGTACAACCTGGACGATCCGGGCTTCGGCAAGCAAGACATCGACCTGGTTTACCGGCGAAGCCGCGACGGCGGCAAGACCTGGTCGCCGATGAAGGTCATCGAGGACCCCGGCGAGCTCTGGTCGGCCGCCAACCCGGCCACGTTGGTCGATCGCACAAACGGCCGCGTCTGGCTGCTCTACCTCCGCTGCAAGCCGCACCGCAATACCGACACCGCTCGCCCCGGCACCGACGACTCGCGGGTTCTTGCCCGCACCAGCGACGACAACGGGCAAACCTGGTCCGAGCCGATCGACCTGACCCGCGCCTCGCGCGACTATAGCGATCCGCAATGGCGGTGCACGGTCGTCGGACCCGGGGGCATGATTCAGGATCGTCACGGCCGCCTGCTCGCCGCCTGCTGGCGGTTCGCGCCGTTCGGCAACTTCGCTCTTTACAGTGAGGACCATGGCAAAACCTGGCAGCGATCGGCGTTCGTATCCGGTCCGGGCGACGAGTGCCAGCTTGTCGAACTGGCCGACGGCAAGCTGCTCATGGACATCCGCCAGGAAAAGGGCGCGAACCGATCGTTCTCGGTGAGTGAAGACGGCGGCAAGACCTGGTCGCCCCAGCGCCCTGGCTTGCCGGTTTCCCCGGTCGCCTGCGCCATCGAGCGGTACACGCTCAAGGCGAAGGGCGACGAACGCGACCAGATCATCTGGACCGGTCCCAAGGGACCGGATCGGCACAACCTGGTGGTGCGGATCAGCGCTGACGAGGGCCAGAGGTTTCCGTTTGAACGGTTGATCGCCGCCGGGGATGCCGCCTACTCGGATCTGACGATCCTCAAGGACCGGAGTGTCGGCGTGCTCTGGGAGCGTGGGGCGAGCCACGGCTACCAGTTCATCACGTTCACCCGCTTGCCGAGGGAGTTTCTGGAGCCTTGACGGAACGGAAGGACGAGCGCCATGCAACGACGCGAATTCCTGGCTCTCGCGACGGCCGGGGCTGCCATGCCCCGCGTCGCAGCGAGAGCCGAACCTCGATCGGCCTCGAAGCGGGTCCCCGTGATCGACATCACCGACCTGTACCATCCGCCGCAGGATGTGGGCGACAACCTCGACCTGATCGCCGCCTTCGCCTTGCCCGAGGTCGATCTGAAGGCCGTAATCCTGGATGTGACCACCCGGTTTCGCGAGTCGGTCTCCGGGCCTCCGGGTGATCCCTATCGCGACACGACAGGCCCGCGCGAACCGGGGTTCATTCCGGTCTGGCAGTTGAACGCGCTCTTCGGCCGGAACGTGCCGTGCGCGGTGGGGCCTTACACCGCCATGTGTTCGCCCGACGATCCGATGCGCGACGCCCCGGCCTTCCAGCAGCAAGGGGTCGAGCTGATGCTCAAGGTGCTCCGCGAGTCTCCCGAGCCCGTGCACATCGTCTCCTTCGGCTCGGCCCGTCCGCTGGCGTTGGCCTGGAACCGTGAGCCGGAGCTGCTCCGCAAGCGGGTTGCCCGCGCGCACCTCTGCATCGGAGCGGCACCCGCTGGGTATCTCGAATGGAACGTGATGCTCGACGTCGCGGCGTTCGTCCGGCTCCTCCGGTCCGACCTACCGATTGCTCTCTATCCGTGCGCCACGGACAAGGGGCCGTTTGACCTGGGACGCAACAACACATATTGGAAGCTACCCAGCCTGAGCTGGCTGCGCGACCTGTCCCCCGGCCTGCGGCGGTACGCCGTCTTCGCCTTGAACCGCACCGTGCGCATGGACTGGCTGCGGGCCCTGGAGCACGACCCGCCGGCGGCAGTGCTCGACGAGGCCTGCAACCGCCCGCACAACGTCTGGGAGACGGCTGTCTGGGCCGAGGTCTGCGGGCGATCGCTCGTCCGCCGGGGCGACGGCACGCATCGCCTGGTTCCCACCGCGGACATCGCGCCCAAGGACACGCTCGTCTCCGGCGGCTTGAAGCCGTGTCAGCTCACCGCGGGCGACGACGGCCAGTTCACGTTCAATACATGTGTACAATCAAGTATCATGTGCATCTATGAACGTGACGATCCACTCGGCCAGCAAGCCGCCCTACGCGATGCATTACCGGTGCTTTATCGGTCGTTTTCGATAGGTGGCCTGGCCAGTGGCCATGCCTCGCATAGCCCCGGTTGATCCATCCCGGGGGGTCGCGTTGGCGCGGTGGCGCAACGCCGGGGCGAACTGGCGCTCTCCTGGAAACCTCACCGCCACATGCATGCATCACCGGCCGGTGGGTCCGTCGCTTCCAAGGCACTAGCCCGGATTATTCAAATAGGCCCCAACGAAGAGCCCTCGATTTACGTATAAA
>JBMFUH010000124.1:0-10920 GCA_049966735.1 Isosphaeraceae bacterium | reverse complement strand
TGGCGAAATTGCTGAGGATCGCCACGTCCCCCTCGAATCGAATGTTCAGGCCCATGACCTCTCCTCTCGTCCGTTCCTCAAGACACGTCTGGAATGCCAGACTCCAGATGGCAAATGGCAGATGGCATGAATCACGAGCTATATGTCATCTGGAATCTGCCATTTGTTATCTATCATCTTCGCTTCACCGCATACCCGTACTGCGTGGGCCAGGACGGCTGCTCTCCCAGTCGCTCCTGAGCCTTGATCACCCAGTAGGGCTCGCGGAGCAGCTCTCGGCCCAGGAGAATCAGGTCGGCGTCGCCTCGGGCGATGATCGCCTGGGCGTCCTCGGCGCTGGTGATCATCCCCACGGCGCCGGTCTTGATCCCGGTCTCGCTCCGGATCCGCCTGGCAAAGGGAACCTGGAACGATGGCCCGACAGGAATCTTGGCGTAGGGCACGAGGGCGCCGGACGAGACGTCGATGAGGTCGACGCCAAGATCGCGCAGCCGACCCGCGAGCACGACCGATTGCTCGATGTCCCAGCCGCCTTCCACCCAGTCGGTTGCCGAGATGCGCACGAACAGTGGCATGCTCTCGGGCATGAGCGCCCGCAGACGATCGGCGACGTGGAGCAAGAGCCTCATGCGATTCTCGAGCGAACCACCGTAGCGATCCGTCCGTTGATTGGAGAGAGGGGAAAGAAACTCGTGCAGCAAGTAGCCGTGGGCCGAGTGGATCTCGATGAACTGAAACCCCGCGGCCAATGCGCGACGGGCAGCCGCCTCGAAGGCCGCGACCACGCCGTCGATCCCCGCCTCATCGAGCGCGACGGGCACCGGGTCTCCCTCCGCGAACGGGATCGGACTGGGGCCGATCACCGTCCAGCCTCCTTCCCGCGGGGTCTTCAGGCTCTTGCCCCCTTTCCAGGGTAGATCACAACTGGCCTTGCGCCCGGCGTGAGCAAGCTGAATGCCGACAACCGCCCCTTGCGATTGGACGAAGCGGGCGATTCGTGCCAGCGGCTCGACGTGCCGGTCATCCCAGATCCCCATGTCCCCCGGGCTGATCCGTCCTTCCGGGGCCACGGCCGTTGCCTCGACCATCACCAGCGCGACGCCGCCCACCGCTCGGCTGCCGAGGTGAACGAGATGCCAGTCGCTGGCCATTCCCTCCTCGCACGAGTACTGGCACATCGGCGACATCGCCACCCGGTTGCGCAGGGTCACGCCCCGGATCTTTAGCGGGCTGAGCAGGTTCGCCAACGGCGTGACAGGAGACCGCTCGCCCGCGGCCGATTCCGGATGCTGCCGATCGTCATTCATTGTGATTCTCCAGGAATCATCGTGGTCTCGATGATCTGTCGTTCCGCGCCGCCGGCTTGTCCTCACCCCGGCTTCTTCCTACAAATTCTGTGATGCCGTGCTGGGAGTCAACGACCTACTCATGGAACACCAAGGGAGACAGACATGGCCACCGCGACGTTTGCAGCAGGCTGCTTCTGGGGAATCGAAGAGGCCTTCCGTGGGACGCCTGGGGTTACCGAGACCGCCGTTGGCTATACCGGGGGCCATACGGAGAACCCAACCTATCAAGAGGTTTGCACGAACCGGACCGGGCACGCCGAGGCCGTTGAGGTGCGGTACGACCCCGCGCGGGTCAGCTATGACCAGCTCCTCGACCTCTTCTGGGAGATCCACGACCCCACGACCTTGAACCGCCAGGGGCCGGACGTCGGCACGCAGTATCGCTCGGCGATCTTCTATCACGACGAAGAGCAGAAAGCCGCGGCGGCCGCATCAATGGAACGGCTCCGCGCCAGCGGCTCGCTCCGGCGGCCGATCGTCACCCAGCTCGTCCCCGCCACAACCTTCTGGCGCGCGGAGGAATATCACCAGAAGTATGTCCAGAAGCACGGCGGTGCGGGATGCCACATCTGAAGGTGAGAGGCATCACTTGCCGTCGGCGTAGTTTCCGCGAACTGCCCTGTCGCCGCAGTTGCCCCAAGTTTCCTCTCCCAGGAATTGAAAGACCTGGCAGCGCAGGGTGTTCGCCTCGGCCAAGGTGAGATCGGGCGAACCCAGACGTTCCAGCAAGCCGCGCAAGGCCTCAGCCGTCTTGGCTGGTGTTTCCTGATCATGCATGACTGTTCAGACTCCGTCGGCTCTCCTTCAGCGCGACATCCCGCTTTCTGTTAAAGAACCCTAGGACCTACTCCTTCCAGATTCAAGTCCCCCCGGCCAGGTTCGCTGAATTTCCACGGGGCCGTGGGATTGCCCGTTCCTGGACGTTTGCATTCGATCAAGAGGCTCGAGCAGGGGAAGCGAGCGGATCGGGAGATATAATTGACGGGAACAACCACACAAAGAGAGACCGTTTCGACGGGAAATGGCACACGACCATGCAATCGCTCAAAGGGCATCTGCTGATTGCGACGCCCCAGCTCACCAGCCCCATGTTCTCGCGGTCGGTGATCCTCATGCTCGACCACAATGAAGACGGGGCGATGGGGGTGATCGTGAATCAGCCAATCAACACGACGATCTCCGACCTGGCCGGCAAGATCTTCGAGAAGGACTTCGAGTGGAGCAAGCCGCTCTATCTGGGGGGCCCGGTTCCTGGATCGCTGCTGATCCTCCACACCGAGGAAGGCCTGGGCGATCATGAGGTCATCCCCGGGGTCTACATCACGCTCGAGGCGTCGTCGGTCCAGGAGCTGATCCGCGAGCGCGTCGAGCCCTCGCTGATCATCGCCAACTACTCCGGCTGGGGCCCAGGGCAGCTCGAAGGCGAGTTCAACTGGGACTCGTGGGTCACCTTGCCCGCCAGCAGCGAGCACGTCTTCTGGACCGGCGAGAAAGACCTCTGGAAAGTCGTGGTGAGCGAGGTCAACGCCCGCAAGCTCTCAGACTTTCTCGGCTTGAAAGCACATCCGGTCGACCCGCGCTGGAACTGACGCCGACAGCCGGCGAGACCTCAACATGATGGATCCGGGGGCGATGCGGCTGCCTCGGTCGAGCCGAGCTGATCGCTACTCTGAGACAGGATCTGGAGGGCCACCTGGTTGGGGTTGTAGCCTCCGGGCAAGCGGACCAGGGGCTTGCCATGAGCTTCGCAGAGGTGCCTGATCTCGCCGAAGGCGTGGCTCGACCAGCGAATGGCCAGGAGCACCAGAACCACCTCTGGCCGCGCAATCTGGTGCTCGAACGTGTAGATCGACTGGTGCTCCTTGGTCTCGATCCAGATCACCGATTCGAGCCGGAACGCCTTTCTGAGCGCCTCCTGGTTGTCGCGCCGGCGGTCGCCGCCGATCAACACGATGCTCCGGCCGCCGAGCAAACGAGCCACCTGCACGATCTCGGCGGGGGGTTCGGCCGCGGGTTGGCCGGAATCAGGCTCGGGACGCGTTGCCAGGAACCGGTCGATCTCCCGCACGACCCGGCAGAAATTGGGGGGAAGGTCGTCGCAGTCGGGGATGCTGTCGATGATCGGCAAGAGGAGCGCACGCAGGTCACGGCTGCTGGGCGGCATTCCCCCGGAGACCAGCCCATCGACCGCGTCGATGATTGCCGGCCAATCTTCCGCCTTCTCTTTCCCTTCCCGGATCGATGCTTGATGATGCCGGATCAACTCGAGCTTCCAGACCTCCATCGGCGAATTCCGGCCACCGGCGCGGGCCTGCTCGATCTCCGCCAGGAGCCTGGGCCACGACGAGGGGTCCGCCAGGTCGTCGGCCCGCATGTGGCGACGAAGATAGACCCGGTCGCGCGCGGCTCTCGCCCGCACCCACTCGTAGACGCTCTCCTGGTCCGGATCATCCTCGATCTCCAGCCGCCGCAGAGCCTGCCGCAGAGCCGATTGTGCTTCGGCAACGTGCCGGAGGACGCGCTCTTGCGCCTTCCGCTGCCGCTGTGGCTCGCCGGCCAGCGCCAGGCTTTCCGCAACCGCCTCGAAGCAGCCCGCCACATCATCCAAGAGCGAGATGTCGTCCGGGGTCGCTGTCTTCTTGGCGGTCGCGAAGAAGAAGGCGTCTCTCATCGCTTCCGCCCAGCTCACCTCGTCCTCATCAAAATTGGCCGGAGGGGGAGCCTCGGTCCCCTCCTGCGCCCTCCGCTGCGATTCCGCCACCCAGCGCGCGGCCTCGGCCCTGCGCCGACAGAGTGCCTCGATCGTTGCCGGGTCGTCTCCGGTACCGGCGCCGCTCCGTCTGAGTTGCGCGGACGATGCCGGAAGACCTCCCGGTACTGGCGACCGCGACTGGCCCAGGGTCAGTTCGCGCAAGGGCTCGGGCGCTGCCGGATCGGTTCGCTCCCGCTCCGCTGTCGCGACTGAGTCCGCCTTTGCGTCCGTGGTCGCTTGCAGAATCTCGGTGGCCAGCGCCCGAAGATCGGCCCGGAGCTGAGGATCATCCACGGCGAGTTCCAGCAGCCGCCGCGCCTCGGAACGGATCTTCTGCATCAGCCAGTCCGACATCTGCTCTCTCCGCCCAGGGAGGGGGTCCGGAACCGCGACCAGGAAGCGGCCGCGATGATCTCTCCGGAGGACGCCATGACCAGTCTATCCCTGGGGCGGGATCTCCCGCGAGAGGCTCCCGGCAAGATCGCCAGTTCAGCACATCCCGCCCAGTTCTGGCGGCCCAGGCGAGGCGGCGTCAGGTGAGGAGCGGCTGCGATCCAGGGGCGCTTATCCTCCCTTCCAGACCAGACCAGGATAAACCAGCTCGGCAAGAACCTGGAGCACCTGGAAATTGGTCCTGCTGACTCTCCTGACCTGGCGGGTGCTGGGCTTGCGATATTCCAGCACATACGCTGCCCGGTATGGTCCGTGGATCTTGGCGACCTCTTGTCCTTCCTTCTCGGCGATCAGCACCATGACGAGGATTCCACTCACGGCCTGGGGAATGGAAGCGTGGGCAACCCGTGGCCCCGCGTCTCACCTGGCTTACGGGGCGATCGGTCGACCCGGCCACCTCCGATGCTTCCGGGCATCATCCAGACCCGCCCTTGAGGTCAACGCTCAACGATCCAGGTTGGAACAGAACGTGCCTTTCGCCGTCGGTTCGGGTTTCAAGCGGTCGTTTCCTGAAGACTCACTCCCTTCTTCGACGCACTGATCAACGACCCACACAATAGCCGCCAGACGGCGGACGAGAGCGGTTTTCGGGTCGATGGCTCTCCGTAGGGTCCGCTGTGCGGACCGATGGCCGGGGCATTTGGTCCGCACAGCGGACCCTACAATACTGATCAACGACCCACACAATATGCCGCCAGACGGCGGACGAGCGGTCTGGCCACGCTCTTCTTGACCCGCAGTCGAACGGCCGAGGCGTCCCGGGGAGCAAACCGCTGGATGCGCTTGTGACCGATCGCAATCCCGTCGCAAAGCCTGATCCACGCTCCGCTTTTGTCCTTCCCCTCCACGATGTACTCACGAACTCGCTCGCCCTGGGCAATGTCTTCCATGACAATCACATGGTCAACTCGCTGGAGTCTGGATAGCCGCAGCTCGACGACCTCTCCCGCACCACTGGTTTCGGCGAGGGGCTTCTCGAATCGCCCGTGGATCTCCCGTCCAAACTCGGCATAGTGCCGCAGATTTTCCTCGGGGATCAGGCCGTCTGGTCCGGGAGTTGCGTTGAGCAGCAGGTTGCAGTTGCGGCCGACCGATTGGTAATACATATCCATCAGCCTGGGCAGCGGTTCGATGTCCTTGCGCTGGCTGGGCGTCCAGAACCACTCGTGACCCGGCAAGGGTACGTCGCATTCGCCCGGAAGCCAGATCTTCCCGTCGGGAGTGCCGCTGCCGGCAGCGTCTCGGCTCAGGACCGTCGCCCAGCAGGGATACGAGGTCACGCCGTTCTCGTTGCCGACCCAACGCACCGTGGCTGCCGGTCCCTGGAAGACATTGGCGTGGGGCTGGTACTTGCGCAAGAGCGGCAGCATGTCTGGACCACCCTGATCGGGCGGCAGCGCACCTCCGTCGAACCAGATGTGAAACAGCTCGCCATACCGTCCCCACAATTCCGCGAGCATTCCCTCGCAGATCCGGGCGTATGCGGCTTGCTTCGCCGGGTCGCCGCCTCGTCCCCGGTTCACCAGTCCGGGGTTGTCCACTTCCATGTAACCGTTGGCGGTGACGCTCGCATAGATGCCTGGCTTGATCTTGTACCGAGCGCAGGACCGCACGAAGTCCCGCACGAGGTCCCCTTTGCCGCCCCGCCAGGGGGATTGTTTCACGCCGTAAGGATAGAGGTTGGACTGCCACTGGAGAAACCCGCTGCAATGCTTGGCAACCAGCACGGCATACTTCGCACCCAGGGAACTCGCCGTCTGGAGCCATTGATCCGTGTCCAGCCGTCTGGGGTTGTAGAGCGTTGCGTCGGGCAGGCCCTTCCACGATCGCCAATCCCATCCCGGCTTGTAGATCGGGATGTCAAAGTGAAAGAACATCCCCAGTTCGCAGTCCTGCCAGGCAATCTGTTGCGGCAAGGGCCTGGGCAGACCGGCTGCCTCGTCCTCGCCCCGCCTATTCCCGGGAGCGATCGCCGCGGCAAGGAGACCGGTCGCCGTGCTGGAAAGGAATCCGCGCCGATTCATGTCAAGGTTCTCCTTCGCTGTAATAGAGTGTTGGGTTGCTGGCTGGTTCTTCCTGGCGGGCCCGGGCGTCGATTGACGGCGAGGCCTCGATCTCGAGCGTTCCCTGCCGGCCGACTCGAAGTCGATGATCGCCCGGCGGCGGAAGTCCCTCGACGGGTGTCTCATTCAGCCACGACGGGGCAGACTCTACCCAATCGATCGATTCCGTACTTCGTGAGATACTCAGTCTAACAATGTCGGAGCGTACTCTTGAAGTTTGGAGGATTATCACCGACGATTGTACCATCATCGGCCGAAACCTTCTTTCTTCCAACCTGCCGATGCACACAAACCAAGGAGACAGCAACATGGCAACAGTTGCCGAACGCGGAGGTAAGACGAGCTTCGTCAGAGACTACCTTCTGAATCAGCCCCGGGGCAACCACAGGGAAATCAACGAGGCTTGGACTGCTGCCGGATTCGAGGGGACGATCAGCAAGCCGGTCGTGGACAAGATGCGAGCGAAGCTGAAACTGACGGGAAATCTGGGCATGAAGACCAAGAGAACCGCCCAGACGAGCGGTTCCGCGAAGAGGAAGAGGTCCGCGGCCACGACCCCTGGCAAGGCGAGCTTCACCAAGGAGTTCCTCAACGATCACCCCGAAGCCACCTCCAGAGACGTGAACGAAGCGTGGGCGAGGGCTGGGATGCTGGGAACGATCAGTCACACTGTCGTCAGCGAGGTGAGAAAGAGCCTGGGGCTTAACGGGAAAGCCGCGCTTGCGCTCCGGAAGCAGGCTGCATCAGCGACCGTTCCTCCTTCCACTCCCCAGGCACGACGGCCGGGCCTCGAGACTGCAAGGGCAGCAAGCGTCGCCACCAGGACGACGGCACAAGACACCTCCCGCGCCGAGGTGCTCCTGGCGGCGGAAGAACAGATTGACAGGCTCATCTTCCAGATGATGGGACTGGGTGAACTGACCGAGATCGAGACGGCACTGAGAGAAGCGCGCAGAGCGGTGTACAGGGCCTTGACATCCTGACCCTCTGTCAACGCCGAGGTCAGTGGAACCAGCGCCGGGGCCGTCCCCGGCGTTTTTTTGTTCGTAAAGCGAGAGTCTGCAAGACCCCTTCAGGCTCTTCACGCCCGGACGACGCTCCATGAGTATGGAGGAATTGCCCGGCAGAAAGCAGATCGTCGCCAGCAGGACGGCGAACACATCTCATGAACGGGGCCTGCTTATCCGAGCTCCGGGCGCAACGCGCTGAAACCCAACTCGATCGCCGCGCCGAGGCCCACCCCGACAGCGTAGCAGGCGAGGTCGCTCCAGAGAAACCCAAACCCCAGAATCAGCCCTCCCAGCGTCGTCTGGCGGATCGCGTCGATCCAGGGAGCGTGATACAACTGGCTGAGTTCGATGGCGAAAGAAAAGGACAACGCCAGCAGTGCAATCGTCCGGGTCGATGCTCGCGGCAGGATCAACCCAAAGCCGAGGAATGCCGCCAAAGCCCAGAGAGTGTCCCCGGCATAGGCAGCGGCGAGAACAGGCAAAACGGAAGCGCGGCGGCGGGAGCCAATCCCCAGGACGGCAGCCAGAGCGATCAGGGAAATCTGGATGAGCGGATTGCGTCGGTGTAGCCTTTTCATGGTGAGCAGACGAAATTCGACGGAGGCTCGCTTGAAGTCCAAGCTGCTGACCAGGCACTGGCGGCGATGGCTCGTGGCAGGGTTCTCGCCGCCGATATTCGTCATCCTACTCATGGTGTTGGTCATCGGAGGAGGGCCTCGGGCATCCTGGAAAGGTGATCAATGCGAAGTTCAACGTGCAACGTGGCTGATGCAGGATCGATCATTGACGCATAGGACCCAAATATGACGTTGCGATACGATGGTTTGCTGGTGGCGCTGGCAGTGGTGTCGATCCTGTTTTTGACCCTGGGCGGCGAGCGGCGTTCGGTGGCGGCGGATCGGCCGCACGGGCCGCCGCGCAAGACGCGGTCGGCGGTGATGGCCCGGCAGGGGATGGCGGCGACCAGTCAGCCGCTGGCCACCGCGGCGGCCATCCGCGTCCTCCAGGAAGGAGGTAAGGCCGTCGACGCGGCGATCGCGGCAGACGCGGTGCTCGGCGTGGTCGAGCCGATGTCCTGCGGCCCAGGCGGGGATCTCTTCGCGATCGTCTGGGACGCGAAGTCCGGCAAGCTCCACGGACTCAACGCCAGCGGCCGGTCGCCCGCCGCGGCGACTCTTGCGTTCTTTCGCGAGCGGCACCTTGAGCTCATCCCCAGCCACGGGCCGCTCTCCTGGTCGGTTCCCGGCTGCGTCGACGGCTGGAATGAGCTCAAACGCAAGTTTGGCACGCGATCGTGGGCCAAGCTGCTCGAGCCGGCCATTCACTACGCGGAGGACGGCTTTCCCGTCAGCGAGATCATCGCCGGCGACTGGAAGCTGGCCGAGGCCGAACTCGCGCGCGTTCCCACCTCCGCCGCCTGCTATCTGCCCGGAGGGCATGCTCCCGGCCCGGGCACGGTCTTTCGCAATCCGGGCCTGGCGCGGTCGCTCAAGTTGATTGCCCAAGGGGGCCGCGACGCCTTCTATCGAGGTCCCCTGGCCGAGGCGATCGTCGCGTACTCGCAATCGGCGGGCGGCCTCTTCACCGCGGCTGATTTCGCCGAGCACACCTCAACATGGGTCGATCCCGTCTCGGTCAACTACCGGGGTTACGACGTCTGGGAGCTTCCTCCCAACGGTCAGGGCATCGCAGCGCTACAGATGCTCAACTTGCTGGAAGCCTACGACCTGAAGCGCATGGGATTCGGCTCGGCCGAGGCGCTGCATTTGATGATCGAGGCCAAGAAGCTGGCATACGAGGACCGGGCTCGTTACTACGCCGACATGGAGAAGGCTGCCGTGCCCGTGCGGGAGCTGATCTCCAAATCCTATGCCGCCAAGCGACGGGCGCTCATCGACCTGTCGAAGGCCAACCAGACGCCTGCCCCCGGCGAGCCGCTTCAGGCCGACACCATCTATCTCACGGTGGTCGACAAGGACCTCAACTGCGTGAGCCTGATCCAGAGCAACTTCCACGGGTTCGGGTCGTTTCACGTGCCGGGCGAGCTGGGTTTTGTCCTGCAAAACCGAGGGTGCCTCTTCGCGCTCGACGAGCACCACGCCAACCGTCTGGAACCGCGGAAGCGGCCGTTTCACACGATCATCCCGGGGTTCGTCACCCGGGACGGCAAACCCTGGCTCAGCTTCGGCGTGATGGGCGGCGACATGCAGGCGCAGGCGCACGCCCAGGTGCTCTGCAACCTGATCGATTTCGGCATGGACGTGCAGGAAGCGGGAGACGCGCCTCGCTTCCGCCACTTCGGTTCGTCGGAGCCGACCGGCCAGCCGGCGCAAGGGGGCGGTTCAGTGGAGCTGGAATCAGGCATCGGCGCCAACGTGCGCGACGCGTTGATCGCCAAGGGCCACAAGCTCGTCAAGGCAACCCCTGGCGGCTTCGGCGGCTATCAGGCCATCCGGATCGACGTCGAGCACCACGTCCTTCTGGGCGGCTCCGACCCCCGCAAGGACGGCGCGGCGATGGGATATTAGAGGAAGCGCCCGCTTGTCAAATGACCTGCTCCAGCCGCTCCAACCATGCCCGAAAATGAGGGCATTCCGAGCGGATTCGCTCGAGCCCGATCTCGAGAGCGGCGATGTTGCCGTAGATCGGCTTCTGATAGTTCGGAACCAGCTCGACGATTCGGCGCGAAGGATGTGTTGCGGGTGAGTCGTTGACTTCTTCAGGTGAGTTGTACTTGTCGCGAATCTCTTGAAGGCGATGGGCGAGCTCTTCCCGCTCAATCGCTTTTGCGAACGTCCTACATTCGCTGAAAAGCAGGGCCTCGAACTCGTGCATGAGGACAAACGGGATGAAGCGTCTGGCATCTCCGAGTTCGGCCTGGATCTCCGCGCTGAGGGCGCCCTCGACTCGAGGAGCTTTCCCAGCGTATGGGGCAGCCGTGGCTTCGTGGCGCCCCGGCCAGGCCTTTGGCTTGTTGGGGTCGCCCGGCATCCCGTAATAGTCGACCATTGTCGCGACAAAGAGAGACGGATCTGCCCGGAGGTGCCGGAGGATCTCGTTCTTGACTTCGGGCCAGCCCCGAACGCCCCCGCGGTGGGATCGCAGGCGAGCGTTCCCCATCAGTTTGGCGCTAACTGACTCGAAGCCTCTCCCGTGAAGATGAGGAGCGAGCAGTTCCTTGACGAACATCTCCTCTGTTTCTCCCTCGACCAGAATGAGCAGCCTAGAGCGGTTTACAATCGGCTTGCGCACTGATCAAATATCGTAGGGTCCGCTGTGCGGACCAAATGCTC
>JBMFUH010000123.1:0-10931 GCA_049966735.1 Isosphaeraceae bacterium | reverse complement strand
CTCCGCACGCTGGATCACCCGGGGCTGCAACCCCAGAGCTTGCCACGGAATCGCTGGCGAAATCGTGTCCGGCGTACAAGATTCTCGAAGTTATGTAGTACAGGAGATGTCCCCCCGGTGGGTTTGTTTCGCGCACTTCGGGCCCGCTGGTGACTGGCGGTGGGTTCGTTTTGAAAAACCGGAGGAGATGTCCCCCCGGTGGGTTTGTTTCGCGCGAATCGGGTCGGTTTGTGACCGCCCTCTTGTCGGAGCACACAATGATTGCATGCCCTGCTCCCGGCGGGGTTGAGCCCGGCCTGAGAGGCGAAATTGGGTTCGTTTTACCAGGGAACAGAACCAGGACATCGACTTTAAGTCGATAATAGACAGTGGCTTAGAGCCATACTACCATTGGCTTCGTTTTGTCGATTTCTCGGTATCCGGATTTCCCCATGATCGGATCTGGACTCCGACCCCGTGCCGGTTTATCTCCATGATCGCCAGGATCGGTGCAACCGGTCGAATCTGCGGAATTGATCGTGCCGGAGCACGGGCGGTCGATCCGGGAAGACATCATTCCTTTCATCGAATTGCCAAGGAGCACGGCGCGCCAATCTCTACCTTCAGTTTACGACACGGTGGCAAGTGATGGAGAAAGCTGTCGCGAGGCGGTCGGACGGACGGCGGAGCCAGCCGCCACGTGCAACAATCGTTGAATCTCGAGCCGCGCCCGCTCCTGGCAGGGGACTTCTTCCGAAGGCGAACCACAACTAGCAAACCATTACTACAAAAAGGCTTGGGGAAACTGAAAGAAAACATATTGTACAATTGTTGTTTTTCGTTAGAATCCCTGTCCCATCTCTGTGAGAATTCACGTTAGCGTTTGCGCGAAGTCGCAGTGTCACAATTTCCTTTCTGTAGGGCGGCAGACGGATGGCAAGGGACCCCTCGGTTCGAGGGAGCAGATCAGTGTTGGTCCGCATGCGGCGCTTGGGGGCGATCGTGACAATGATGCTAGGGCTGTTCTTCCTGGCTGGTTGCACGCGCACCTACTATCGCAATTTCGCGGACCGCGACACCTATGGGATTCTGCGCGAGCGCCTCTTCGACTGGCGTTGGCGGCTGCCTCCGCGCCCGGTGGAGGCCGACCCGAAGTCGCGCATGGCCGACTTCGGCAATCCCAACTACGAGCCGATTCCGCCCGACGAACGCGCCGCGCGTGATTTCCAGATCTCCAACCGCTTCCCCATGGAATATCACGGCTGGAAGAAGCGAGGGATGGCCCCGATCGAGTATCTGGACTGGCAGAAGAACATCCCCGTCGAATCCGACGGCAAGGTCCTGTTGAGCCGTGACTCGGTCATGCGGATTGCCATCCACAACAACCGGGACTATCAGACCAACTATGAGACGCTCTTCCTGAACGCCCTCACCCTCACCGGGACCCGGTTCAACTTCATGGTCCAGGGGTTCAGCACCACGGGAATCCTGGGCGAGATTCTGGGCTACGGCAAGACGCGGGACGATCAGGTCCAGTTGAGCACCTTGAACGGCTTCACCCTCCAGCTCATGACCGGCGCTCAGATGCTGGTGCAGTTGGCCAACAGCCTGGTGTTCAATTACACCCCCTCCAAGGGGTTCGAGGTCGCCACGCCCGGCCTCCTGGTCAATTTCACCCAGCCCCTGTTGCGGGGCGCCGGAGCGCGGATCGCCACCCAAGGGCTGTCGCTCCAGGAACGTGCCGTGCTCTACGACCTGCGCAACTTCGCGCATTACCGCCGTACATTTTACGTCAACCTGGTCGCCAGTGCGGGTTACCTGGGACTCCTGGGCCAACTGCAGACCATCCGCAACCAGGAGGCGATCGTCAAATCCTACTCCCATAATAACGAGCAATATGACGCTGAATTCACTAGTGGTTTCAAATCGGTGATCGAGCTCAATCAGGTCGCGTATCAATACCAGTTGAACCAGGTGAATTTGCTCAGCCTTGAGGCTGGCCTGCAAACCTCGCTCGACGTTTTCAAGTACCAGCAACTCGGTCTGCCGCCGGAGCTGGAGGTGCGGCTCGACGACGCGATGCTCCAGCAGTTCCAGCTCAATGAGCCCAGGCTGGACGCGATGCGCACCGAGAACGACGCGCGGAACCTCAGGTTGCTCCAGCAGGAGAAGCCGCCTCGCGCCGCGCTGGCGGCAGCCGCCAAGGAGCTTCAAGGTGCCTATGACGAGCTGGAGAAATATCAGATCCAGGTGAAAAAGGAACTGCGTCTCTGGCAGACGCGGCTTGAGGCCGAAAGGAAGCGGGGCTTTGCAGGCCCCGATCGAGCCCGCTTGCAGGCCTATTACGAGCGCAGAGCGGAGCTCGCCAAGAAAATCGAACGCGGCCTCGAGGAATGGGAAGCTTCGGTCAAGGACGATCGCGACAAGCTGACGACGTTCTTGCTTCAGGTTGAGAAACTGCCCATCGACGATGCGGTCAACGCCATCCGCGACAAGCTGATCAACCAGAAGTTCCGCTCGCGGCTTTCCGATGTCTTTGCCTTCCAGACGCGCATTCGCGTCTTCCTGATCGAGCTGAAACCGGTAACCGTGACCGTCGACCAGG
Organism: Isosphaeraceae bacterium; assembly: GCA_049966735.1. GTDB lineage: Bacteria > Planctomycetota > Planctomycetia > Isosphaerales > Isosphaeraceae > Aquisphaera. Next base: position 8,347 of record JBMFUH010000123.1, on the reverse strand, counting down.
CGATCCAGATCGCCCTGGCCAACCGGCTCGATCTGATGAACGCCCTGGCCGCCGTGACCGACGCCTGGCGCAACGTCGAGGTCGACGCCAATGCCCTCCGCGGATTTCTCAATTTCGTCTACAACGCCAATTTCGCGTCCGCGCCGAGCCATACCACGCTCTTCCGGTTCGATTCGTCGGCCAGCTTCCAGCAGTTCGGCTTTCAGTTTCAGGCGCCGATCAATCGCCGGGCGGAGCGCAACCAGTACCGGGCCGACCAGATCACTTACCAGCGGGCTCGCCGTGCTTACATGCAATTGCGCGACCAGATCGTCCAGCAGATTCGCTATGACATGCGAGAATTGACTCTCTACCACAGACAGTTCGACATCGCGCGTGAGCAGATCCTCTCCAGCTCCACCCAGGTCGAGGAGGCCGAGAGCGCCCTGCTTTTGCCCTCCGGCGGACAGCCTGTGACCTTGAACTTGCTCAACGCCTTGAGCAGCTTGCTCGGCGCGCGCAACGGTCTGATCAGCAACTGGGTCAACTACGAGACGTTCCGCCTCACCTTGTTCAGTCAATTTGACCTCATGGACATCGACGCCAACGGGGTATGGACCAATGAAAACGATCCGGGAACCGTCACCATGGCCCTCCGAATGGCCGCCCAGTCGCCGTCCCTCAGCCTCGCCATTCCCGCCCGAGTACCCGACCTCTCAGGCCAGGAGCGCCGAGTAAAGGTCTTCTTCTCCGATATTCGAGCCAGTGACCGGCTCATCCCCGATGAGTCGACCGCCGTGCAGAGAGAACACACCATTCCCGGCAGCAGAACCGGGGTCGGTGCTCCAGCCCAGCCCGGTGGAAACGTCCCCGCTCCCCCACCCACACCCAGCCCCTTTGTCCCGCCCGCGCGGCCGTAAGCCGCGCGGGCTTCCCGGCCGGCTAGCCGGGCTCCTGGCGGGCATGGGGATCGTCGGTGGAGTCGGTTATCTCGGCATTCTGCCGGTCTGGACGGGGGCCCGCACGTCTGAGAAAACCCTCGTGGCCATCGCCAGGCGCGCCACGCTGTCCATCACGGTCTCCGAGCGGGGAAACGTCGAGAGCCAGGTCACCGTCGACGGCATCTGCGAACTCCCGGGCCAGAACAAGATCAGCTACCTGATCCCGGAAGGGACCAAGGTCAAGAAAGGGGACGTCGTTTGCAAGTTCGACGCGGCGGACATCGAGAAGCTCATCGCCGAGCAGCAAATCAAGGTGAAACAGGCCGTCGCCAAGATCGACACGTCCCAGCAGGAAGTGGAAATCCAGCGCGACAAGGGAGAGAGCGACGTCATCGCCGCGCAGGTCGAGCTGACCCTGGCCCGGCTTGACCTGGAGAAGTACCAGAAAGGAGACTACCGCGCCGAATTCAAGAAGGCGGAAGGCGATATGACGCTGAAGGCGACAGACGCGAAGGCCGAGGCGGTCAAGCTCGAGCAGTACAAGATGCTGCTGAAGAAGGGCTTCAAGACATCGGAAGACATCCGGACCCAGACGTCGACGCTCGCCGCCAAGAAATTGGACTATCAAAGCTCCAAGCAGTTCCTCGACGTCAAAGAGAAGCACGAGCGCGTGGGCGAGAACAACGAGAAACTCGTGGAGGTTCTCGACGGGCTCAAGGAGGGAGACAGAGTCGCCATCGACGCCCGCATCCGCGCCGCCGCCGTGTTCAAGTCCGAGGAGAACAAGGAAGACGCCAAGGAAGGTTCCCCGAGCGGAGGCTCTTCATCCGCGCCCAAGTGAAAGCGAGCCGGCCATGCAACGCTTCTGGAACACGATCGCCCTGGCGCTGCGGAACCCGACCCTGCACAAGCTGCGCGTCCTGCTCACGGTGCTGGGCCTGATCTTCGGCGTCTCGTCGGTGATCGCCATGCTGGCCATCGCCGAAGGCGCCAGCGCCGAGGCTCAGCGGCAGATCGCCGAGCTGGGCGCGACCAACGTGGCTCAGAGGTTTCCGAGAAACTCTTTCCTTTCGGCGACCCCGTGGGCAAGAGCATCCGGATCGGTGAGAACCACTTCTACCGGATCATTGGCCTGACCGAGCACAAGGCCCCGTCAGCGGGGACCGAAAGACTTCACGATCACCGTCCCGCTCGAGCTCCTGGAGAAAGCCGAGGCCACCAAGCGCATCTTCAACCTCGTGCTGGGCCCGATCGCCAGCATTTCGCTCCTGGTCGGCGGCATCGGCATCATGAACATCATGCTCGCCACGGTTTCAGAATGGACCCGCGAGATCGGCATCCGCCGCGCGTTGGGAGCGAAGCGGCGCGACATCATCCATCAGTTCCTGAGCGAGACGACCGTGATGTCTGGCTCCGGCGGGATCATCGGCGTGATTTTGGGGCTCTCCATCCCTCCCCTCGTCGCCCGGTTCTCGGGAATCCCCGTGGTCGTGCGCCCCTGGTCGCCGATCGTCGCCTTCCTCATCGTGGTCCTGACCGTCATCATCTTCGGCGTCTACCCCGCCCGCCGCGCCGCGCTGCTCGACCCGGTCGAAGCCTTGAGAAATGAATAGACGCTCATTTGTAATGTGGTGTTTTGTGTAGATGGCTCTCTGTAGTCCCGGCGCGCCGGGAGACGGCCGGGGCACTTGGTCCGCACAGCGGGCCCTACGATAATTCAGCAGACCGGAGTGCCGCCGCGCGATGGAATAAGAATGGAGGTAGGCCCATGAATCGACAAAACGCCGATCTACCGTTCTTGGAAGGACAGCCAGTTCTGCCGGCCGTTCCTTCGGGGAAGGCTATCGACCTTTCCGCCAACGATTTGACGGATCAATCAGACATCGAGGAACTCCTCGATTACCGGTCTGTTCCGCGGCGGCCTGGTCCCACAGTCCTGGTCCAGGTTCGACAGGGTCGTCGCCTGAAACCCCTCCCTTATGAACTGGAGGAGGATGATTCATGACGGTGGAACCGTTCTGGGTCCAGGTGAACGAAGGCTCGCTTCGCCAGGGCGACTACCCGCCAGGATGCCTGGTGCCGACATTCGCGGTGGATTTCGGTCTGAGTCCCGGACAAAGCGAGGTTGCAACGGATACGGCCGACCTGATCGTCGTCACGCAGAGTTGTGACCTGGAACAGCGCAAAGTACGTTTGGTCGCAGCCTGTCCATTTTTTTCTCTGGTAGAGTTCGAGGCCGTTAATTCCGCTTTTGCCCGCAAGGGGCGCTGGAATGAAGTCCTGAAAGGGCGTATCGAGGGACTGCATTTGCTCGCGTCGCCGGTCTCTCCGGAGGACAACCGCCAGTCGCTCGTCGTCGATTTCCGCGAGATTTACAGCCTGCCACATGGCTATCTCGCTGACCACGCTGCTCGGCTCGGCGCAAGGTGGTGACTCAAGCCCCCCTTCCTTGAGCATTTCTCTCAAGCGTTCGCGCGGTTTTTCATGCGTGTCGGGCTCCCCTCTGCGATTCCCGAGTTTCGTTGACGGCCTTCACAATTCGGGCATGCGGTCATCGCCCTGATTGCCGTCCTGACCGGCATCATTTTTTCGGCGTCTACCCCGCCCGCCGCGCCGCGCTGCTCGACCCGGTCGAGGCGCTGCGGAATGAGTAGAGAAACATTGCTCGGGCCGGTGTCCATACCGCACATGGGGAGATCCAGATAGTTTCGCGCGATAAAATACAAGAAAAAGGTATGCGAATGAGCCAGAACGGCAACCAAATCACCGAGCTCATCATCAATCGTGGCCGAGGGCCGGAACTCAAGGGCACGCGAGTGACGGTCTACCTTGTCATGGACTACGTTCGCGCCGGGGCCCCGCCGCAATGGATCGCCCAGGAGCTTGATCTGAGCGCCGACCCATGCTCGTCCTGAGCGATAACGACGTGGTTGGGGAGGTGCAGCTCCGAAAGCGGCAGGAGACCTCCGGTCCTACTGTCGGCGCACGTCAGAGGCCCGCGCCGAACGGACGGTCGTGGGACAAGATTCCAATCTTGTCACTAAAAAACATGTAATATAGACAAGATTGGAATCTTGTCCCACGAGGAAGCGCTGACCACCCGTTGTCGCAATCCCGGCGCGCCGGAACAGACCTTGCCACCTGGGCTTTCGCGGCGGGGCCAAAGACCCGCGCCGAACGGAGTCAGAGGAAAACGGCTGACCGGCATCAGTAGCTGGGTGCGGACATCCATATTGCCTTGTAAAGCGCCAATTGAGAACCCTGATTCGATCACGATGGCAATACCGCCATGTTATTCGAAAGAAAAAAGTTGCTTCATCTGGGCAGAGCGATTATCCTACAGATGTTAAGCACTGCTTGAACCGGGCGGTCGGCGTCCGAGGAACGAGGACGTTTCCGACTTTTGCCCCGTGTTGACCCACCTGTTCAATCCTGCCTTGTCCGGGTCGTACTCGTAAGTTCGACCTCCACGACACCGATGTCTACGAGGTACAGCCGCATGAGCACGAAAGTGGATCCGTCATTACTGTCGGTGCTGCAAAGGCCCCCCGCGAAAGAGAGTCAATCCCAGGCATTGAAGACAGTCATCTCCGGCGCGTCGAAGGCGCGGAGCCTGAAGACCCGGCTGCTGGGCATGGCTGGCGGCGTGAGCCTGGTGGGCTGTATCGGCTACTTTGCCGTGATTTCTGGTTGGTCGGGTTCATCCCGCTCGGATCGGCCGCTGGTCGCCCCGGTCAAGCGAGCCAATCTGCTCGTCACGGTCACCGAACGGGGGAGCCTGGAGAGCTGCAATACCGTCTATGGCATCTGCGAGGTCGGCGGCCAGAACAAGGTCGTTTTCCTCGTGCCCGAGGGGGCGCGCGTCAAAAAGGGAGACGTCGTCTGCAAGCTCGACGACGTGGATATCAAGAAGAACCTCGCCCAGCAGGAGATCCAGGTCAAGCAAGCCCTCACGCTGATCGAGACGACGCGCCAGGACACGGAGATCCAGCGCAACACGAGGGAGAACGAGATCATCGCCGCCAAGGTTGATCTCTCCCTGGCCGAGCTGGACCTGAAGAAGTACGAAGAAGGAGATTACCCCGCGGACATTGCGAAATCGCAAGGTGACGTGCAGATCAAGAAGACGGACATGGAAGCCGAGTCGACCAAGCTCGAACAATACAAGGCCCTCATGAAGAAAGGATTCAAAACCCATGAGGACGTCCGGCTTCAGATCTCGACGGTGGCGGCCAAGCAACTCGATTATTCCAGCGCCGAGAAGTACCTCCAGGTCAAGCAGAAGTACGAGTACCGGCGCAAGACCACGGAGTTTAAAACCAAGGTCGATCAAGCCAGGAAGAGGGTCGAGCTGGCCCAGGCCTCAGCGCGTGCGGACCTCCTGAAAGGCACCAGCGCGAATGAGTCGGCCAAGCAGACCGCGGACATCCAAAAGCGGCAGCTCAGCGAGTACCAGCGGCAGCTCGACAAGACGGTCATCACCGCCGGGCAGGATGGTATCGTCGCTTATGCCAACGACGCCTACTACGACGCCAGCCGGCAGATCCGCGAGGGCGCCACGGTCTACTATCAGCAGAAAATCTTCAGCCTGCCGGACATGTCGCGGATGCAGGTCAAGGTCAACACCCACGAGTCCGTCATCAAGAAGCTCAAGGCGGGCCAGCCGGCCGAGATTCGCATCGACGCATTTCCCAACGCGATGTTCACTGGACAGGTCAAGTCGGTCTCGAGCCTGGCCGACTCGTCGCGGTCCTGGGTCAACGCCGGGGTCAAGGAGTATCCCACGATCGTGGCCCTGGACGACCTCAAAGGTCTCGCGCTCAAACCCGGCATGACCGCCGAGGCCAAGATCTTCGTCGGCGAACGGGACAATGTCCTGGTGGTGCCGCTCCAGGCCGTCGCACAGCACAAGGGAGAATTCTCCACCTTCGTCGACGATGACGACGGAATCGAACGCAGGCCGGTGAAGATCGGCGAGAGCAACGAGCAGTTCGTCGAGATCGTCGAAGGACTTTCCGAAGGCGAGTCGGTGGCCCTCGACGCCCGCTCCCGATCGGCCGCCGAGTTCAAGACCGAGGAGTCGAAGGAGCCCGGCGAGAAGACCTCGAAGAACCCCGCGATTGCCTCCAGGAACCCGTGATGCGCCGGCTTGCCAACACAATTACCCTGGCGATGCGCAACCTGACGTTGCAGAAGCTGCGCGTGCTCTTGACGGCACTCGGGCTGATCTTCGGCGTCTCGTCGGTGATCGCCATGCTGGCCATCGCCGAAGGCGCCAGCGCCGAGGCCCAGCGGCAGATCGCCGAGCTGGGCGCCACCAACATCATCGTCCGCAGTGTCAAACCGCTGGAAGACAACAACCCCGCGCGGGAAGCCGGCGACAGCTTCATCCTCAAGTACGGACTCACGTACGACGACTTCAATCGCATCATCGACACGTACCCCACGGTCACCGGGGCCACGCCCGTACGTGAGTTCACCCAGTCCATTCGCCACCTGGAGCACGAAATCGAAGGGCGCGTCGTCGCCGTCAATCCCGATTTCCTCAAGCTGACCAAGCAGAAGATCGACGAGGGCCGGTTCTTCAGCGATGCCGACCTGTACTATCTGGCCAACGTGGTGGTGATCGGCTCGGAAGTTTCCGAGAAGCTCTTTCCTTATGGCGATCCGATCGGCCGGACCATCCGGATCGGGCCCAACCACTTCTACCGGATCATCGGAGTCGCCGCGCCCAAGGCCTCGTCCGCCGGCAGTGGCTCGAGCCTCGCGGCCCAAGATTTCAACAAGAACGTCTATATTCCCCTGACCACCGACCGGGCCCGCTTCGGCGAGATGCTGGTGGATCGCAAGCAAGGCTCGTTCACGGCCGAGCGGATCGAACTCTCGCAGGTAACCGTGGCCGTCGACTCGATGGACAACGTCAAGCGCACCGCGGAGGCCATCGAGAGCATGCTCCTCCAGTTCCACCCCAAGAAAGACTTCGCCCTCACCGTGCCCCTGGAACTGCTCGAGAAGGCCGCAGCCACCAAGCGCATCTTCAACCTGGTCCTGGGCTCGATCGCCAGCATTTCGCTCCTGGTCGGCGGCATCGGCATCATGAACATCATGCTCGCCACGGTCTCGGAGCGGACCCGCGAGATTGGCATCCGCCGCGCGTTGGGCGCCAAGCGGCGCGACATCATCTACCAGTTCCTGATCGAGACGACCGTGATCTCCGGCTCGGGCGGTTTGATCGGCGTGATCCTCGGACTGTCCATCCCCCCGATCGTGGGACGGCTCTCGGGCATGCCGGTCGTGATCAACTTCTGGTCGCCTCTTCTGGCCTTCCTGATCGCCCTCTTGACCGGCGTCGTCTTCGGCGTCTACCCCGCCCGCCGCGCCGCCCGGCTCGACCCGGTCCAGGCGCTGAGGAACGAGTGAGGCACATGGGGCTTACCTTTCCATTTTTCGCCACGCCGCCATCGACCGGGCCAGGTGAAGGCGGGCGTCGCCGCCGATGCCGAAGCATTGCAGGCCGATGGGCCCCTTGTAGCCCAGTTCATCGAGAGTCTTGAGGAGTCCCGCGACATCGAACGAGCCGCGATCCAGCGGCTGGATGTAACGGTCCCAGCCCGGCTTGTCGTCGCGGACGTCCGCGCCGTTGATCGAGACGGCCCAGAGGCGCGGCATGGCCCGTTCCAGGAGCGATCGGTAATCGCGGCTCGGGTCCACGCGGAGCCAGTGGCAGAGATTGAACATCACGCCGACGTTGGGCCGATCCACCTTCTCGGCCACGCGAATCGAGTCCTCGATCCGCTCGATCCAGTTGCTGACGTGAGGATAGAGCAAGAGCTGGGCGCCGGAGTCGCGGGCCAGGTCGGACATCTCCCGGAGAACGGCCACGGCGCGGTCGTCGAGCGCGGGGTCGGAGGGTTTGCCTCCGCCGACCAGCAAGTCGAACTGCACGTGCCGCCCCTTGACCAGATTCAGCACGTCCTTGAACCTGGCATCGTAAGCCGGCTTGCCCGGCGTGAGATCCACCGTCATGGTGATCTGGTAGAGCTTCAGCCCCACCTTGTCGAGCGACTCGATCCGCTCGGCGACCTTGTCCAGCCAGATGTGCCCGACGCCGTCGTAGCCCAGCTCCTTGAGCATTGCGGCTTGCTCGGTGAAATTCCGCTTCTTCGCGTCATGCCAGTCGATGCAGAAGGGGAAGAAGGCGTGCGCGGCAGGTTTCTCACTCGCTGTCCCCGTTCGTGGGGAAGCGGCCCAGGCGCGACCGCCAAGAATACTCAGACCCACGACCAGACCGACGATTGCCTTCGTGTGCTTGTTCATGGTTGGTGTTCTCCGGTTCATCATCGTACGGCGAAAACTGATGTCTTCTCTATAGTCAGTAGTTTCCCCAAAAACCAGTAGCGTCGCACATCCGCGCAGACTCTTCCCCT
>JBMFUH010000122.1:0-11011 GCA_049966735.1 Isosphaeraceae bacterium | reverse complement strand
CTGGGCCGCCCGGACGACGCCCGCGCCGCCTTGCACAAGGTCATCGACGCACGCAAAGGGGGAGACCTGGCGGCACAGGCACATCTGATGCGTGGCGAGACCTATTTCCATCAGGACCGTCTCCGGGAGGCGCTCAGCGAGTTTCTCAAGGTCGACATTCTTTACGACGTTCCCAGATGGCAAGCGGCTGCCTTGCTCGAAGCGGGAAAGGTCTACGAGCGCCTGGGCCAGTGGGGAGACGCCGTGCACACCTATGAGGAGCTTCGCGCCCGGCCTGACGACCCGAACACGGCCCAGGCCAAAGCCGAGGCCAAGAAACGCCTTGAATCCGCGCGCCAGCACATGTCCGCCGGCAACCAATCGGGAGGCAAGGTCTTTTGAACTGCTGGACCGGGACCTCTCATCCGGTCTTTTTCCCTGGGAAGGACCCCACTCATGCGTCGAAGTCCGACGGCCCTGTCCGAGCCCTTGCTGCTCTTGTTCCGATGCTCCGCGCTGGTGCTGTTGCTCGGCCCTTGCGCCAGCGCGGCCTCCAAGAACCAGCCGGCCCCAGCTTCCTTGCCAGCCCCAAGCGCGACCGATCTCGGTCCTCGTGCGGGCCCGTCCCCAAGCAGGCGGTACGAGGGCAGAAGAGAGCTTGATCTGCTCGACGCGCAGTCCGTGCGGAGACATCTCGCCAGCCTGCTTCGCCTGGGCGCCGACTGGTACCGGCGGACGCCTCCCGGAGAACGCATGTGCTGGGGAGGGCTCTTCGCCTGCGCGTTTCTCGGTCTCGTGGTGACTCTGGAGCGGCTGGCACGCCTCCGACCGCGAAAGATCATTCCGGCCGAGTTCACGGCGCGGTTCCTGGATCGGCTCCATGAAGGCAAGCTCGATGGTGGCAAGGCGCTGGACTATTGCGAGATGAATCCCAGTCCCGCGGCGCGGATCGCCCTGGCCGCGGTCAGGCGCTGGGGACGCCCGGCGGTTGACCTGGAGCGCGCGGTCACCTTGGCTCATCGGGTCGAGGCGGAGCGGTTGCGGCGGAACGTGGGAACGCTGCGGAGAATCGCGGCCCTGGCCCCTTTGCTCGGCTTGCTGGGCACGCTCCTGACCATTGGTCGCGTTCTGGCGGCACTGCCGACTGCCGGCTCGACCGCGTGGGGGACGGGCATCGCCTCGGCGCTCCTTCCGCTCACGCTGGGCGTGGCGCTGGCGACACTGGCTCTGGTGGCCTACGACAGTCTGGTTGTCCGGATCGAACGGCTGGCCGGGTCTCTCGATCGACTGGGGGCGGAGACGCTCGACGCCATCGCCATGGCCGCGCCGCCCACGCCCCGGTCGTTGGTGGCAGCTTCCGCCGGCTCCCGCATCGTCGATGTTCATGCCGGTCATGCTCCGGAGCCCGGGGCCCTGGCTCGTTCGCCGCGTCAACCTCGCCCTCCCGGCCGGCAGACCGTCGAAGGAGGACGACGAAGCAGTTCGAGAGACCACGATCTTGGCTTTTGAGGTTTCAACCATCAGCTTCAGGCCAATGTGGCCGGCTCGCGATAGTGTACAATCAGCGATCGTTGATGTGGCACTTTTGGCCCGAGTTGGGCACATCGGGCTCTCGATGCCAATGGGTGGATGCACAAGAACCCCAAGTGATGATCCTGAAACGATTTCCGGCACGCGATCGGCGGGACGAACATGAATTCCAACGCCCCAGAAAGTGGCACTAAATGGCACTTTTTCGGCGAAATTCCAGCGTTTGTACACTGGTGTACGCCGGAGGTTTTTCGAGCAGGCAGGAGGCAGTGGAAGGAGGGAGTGGGGAGCGAGGAGTGGGGAGAAGCAGGCATTCCCGATTTCCGACTCCCACGTGGCCAGTGGTCAGTGGAGGGGTGATCAGCGCGGTCATGGATGATTGTTGTCCAGGCGTGAGGCGCACAACATATCCTGTTTTCCTATCCTACCCACATGATGCGCCATGTTTCGGGCCGTGAACCCCATCGAAGACAAAAAATCACCTCATGTCTCGGTAAAACAATGAATTTACGGAAAATTCCGCAGAACGCGCAAAATCGCTTGAGCAGGTCAGCGCGACGGCTCAAGCGGCGTCAGGGGCTTGCCAACTGGGTTGGAACCGCGCCAGAATTCTCATTTTCGGCTCGGGATACCTTACCCGCACTCTGCGACTTATCCGCACCCACAAACCAGCTACGTCCCCGTCGCGGTCTCCGGAAACCGGAAACAGTGCTTGACACCGTGAAGCCGCTTGGTGACACCGTGAACCCGCACGGAAGTCGATACAACCCGCAAGATCGGGGTTATCATCAACCTTGGCACGGCCAACTGTTCGTCTGTACCTTGACAACTCTATCACCAGAGGTTAGGGATAAGCTGGGGAGAGTATACGCATGCCCAACCAGCGGTCGATGGCCATCGCGGATCGGCACGGCACGCTGATCGAGTTCATCCGCACCGGCGAGTTTTCGACACCTGCCTTGGCCGCGAAACTCAATGTCTCCGAACAGACCGTTTACCGTGACGTCCTGTTCCTCAAACAGCGCGGCTACGCTGTTCGCGCCATAAGGCGTTCCGGAGGCTGGGTTTATCAGCTAAGGAACGAACCGGCGACGGGTACGAATGGGACGAGGTCACCCAGCGCATGAGCACTTCACCTGGCTCAGACTGGCAGCAGGAATTCGGCATCAACGGCCGCATGCCGCCGAGCTTCTATTCGAGCAAGGATGACCTCGACCGCACGGTTGCGCAGGCCCATGTCCTCCGCCGAGCGTTCGATCTGCTGGATCTGGACGGCGTCCTCTGCAGCGACAACTCGCCGCTCATCTATTTCAAGCAGGTTCCCCGGATCGATCCGCCCGAGGTTGCCGGGCTCAACAAACGGTTCTGGAACCATGGCGGGGCGCCGGTGCTCGTGCTGATCGCGCCGGACCAGATCCACGTCCACTCAGGACTATGCCTGCCGCCCACCGATTCGCTGGAACAGGGGCGACTCCCAAGCCTGGTGGCGGTCATCGACCGCGTGGCGACCGCTGTGCGCGAGTTTCTGATCTCCGTTGAATCGGGCGAATTCTTCCGCCAGAACATCCAGTATTTCAACCCCGACCACCGGGTTGACCGGGACCTCCTCGACAACCTGAAGGACACCAGGGAAAAACTCGATGATGCCACGGCTGAACGCCTCTCCCCGCGGATCCTCGATGCCCTGCTGTGCCGCCTGGTTTTCACCTGTTACCTGTTCGACCGGGGCGTCATTCAACCGGGCTACTTGAGCGCACTAGGGCTCGATGGCGCCTCCCACCTGAAGGACGTCCTCGGAATCGAACCGCCGCGGGACGCCAAGGCCAGTTTGTACAAACTCTTCACACGATTGGGCCAGGACTTCAACGGCGATCTGTTCAGCGACGACCTGGCTGCCGAGGCGGACCTGATCGATGACCGACATATTGAGACGCTGAACGAATTCTTCCGCGGCACCAAAGTTCGTACCGGGCAGCGGTCCTTCTGGCCATATGACTTCGGCGTCATCCCGATTGAAACTATCAGCGCGATTTACGAGCGCTTCCTCAAGGCGGCCGACGAACAGGCAGGGGCGTTTTATACTCCGCGGTTTCTCGCTGAAGCCGTGCTCGACACAGCCCTTGATGGCTTCCCCTCCCTGCTCGGGAAAAAGTTCCTGGACCCGGCCTGCGGTTCGGGGATATTCCTGGTCGGCTTGTTCAACCGGATGGCCGAGGAGTGGAAGCAGGCGAATCCGGCGGCCCCCAACGACCGGCGCGCTCGGGAACTGATGGCGATCCTCCGCACAAGCCTCTTCGGCGTTGACATCAGCCCCACGGCCTGCCGCATCACGGCGTTCAGCCTGTATCTCGCCTATCTCGACCAGCTCTTGCCTCGGGACATCCAGACGCTCCAGGAAAAAGGCAGCGCGCTCCCACGGCTCGTTGTGAACTCGGGGCAAGACACGGCCAACGCAAGCGACGGCAACATCCGGTGCGCCGACTTTTTCGCCGACGGCGTGGCCTTTCCAGCCGACGCCGATTTGGTGATCGGGAACCCGCCCTGGAAAAGCAACGCCATGGAGCAAACGCCCGCTGGCCGGTGGTGCAAGTCCCGCGCGAAACCCGTGCCGGACATGCAGATTGCCGCGGCGTTCGTCTGGAAAGCGAGTGAGCACGTAACCGACGCGGGCCGCGTTTGCTTCGTGCTGCCCAGCGGGCTCTTGTTTCACCACAGCACCACCGCCCTCGCGTTTCAGAAAGCGTGGATGCGCCAAAACGCTATTCACCGCGTGGTCAACCTGGCGGATTTCCGCTGGTTCCTGTTCGAGAAAGCCGTGCATCCGGCCATCGTCGTCAGCTATCGGAAATGCCCGCCGGAAAACATGAGGCACCGTGTCGATTACTGGGCGCCCAAAGCCGACTGGACCGTGACACAGGCCGAGGTCATCACCGTCGCTTCGGGCGATCGGACCACCATCTTCGCCGGAGACATACTGCAAGACCTTAACGGTCCCGATGCGCCACAGATTTGGAAGCGACGTTTCTGGGGGACGGCGCGAGACATTCGTCTCATCGACAGGCTCTCTCTCTACCCGCGGCTTCGCGACCATGTCCGAAGCCCGCGGCAGAAGAACAGCGACAAACCCTGGATCATGGCAGTCGGTTTCCAGCCGTTCGGAGAGAACGATGCTCCGGCTTCGAGAAAGGCACTAACACTCCCCAGCACGTCCTTTATTCCCGCAAAATCAGAGAACTTGAATCTTTTTCTCCTTGAGCGAGACTGCGAGACATTGCCGTCGCCCACAATTGACGTTCGGCGGCTCATCCGCAACACTGCGATCTTCCGCGCTCCACACGTTCTGATGGCGAAAGGGTTTAGCGGAACCGCGTTTGCCGACTTCGACGTGTCATTCCAAGATGCTGTCCGTGGTATTGCCGGTCCGCCCAGCGACAGAGACCTCTTGGTCTTCCTCGCTGCTTATCTTCGTTCTCCGCTCGCGAGGTATTTTTTCTTCCATACGTCAGCCAACTGGGGATTGTACCGTCCCGAAGTTCACGTCGAGGAAGTGCTCAGGCTGCCGATGCCATTCCCGGATCAGTTGCCGGACCCAAAACGAGGAAAGGCGATCGTCGAAGCGGCTGCCCAAATCGTCACGTCCGCGGCGGCGAGGGCACAGGGACAATTTGTTGATCGAACGGCGATCGTTCGCGAAGCAACCGATGCCGTTGAACCTTTGATCGAGGAATACTTCGACATTCTGCCCCTTGAGAAGTTGCTGATCGACGACACGATCAGAATCACCATACCGAGCATTCAGCCGACCCGGCAACGGATGCCGGTCCCGACAGTCCAACCCAGCTCTAAAGCTCAGCGACTAGCCTACAGGGATCGCGTCTGCGAGATGCTTAAGGGGTGGGCCAAAGGCGGAGATTTCACTGTCTGGGGAACACAGACTGCATCGGAACATCTTGGTCTCGGCATGGTCATCCTCGAAAAGCTGCACCGTTCCGAGGGGCCTTCCAGTTCCGTCGACTCCGATGGCGATGTGCTGGCCGCTCTCGACCGTCTGCGCGCCGCCGCGTCTCCAAAGGCCGGCGTCCTCGATCCCGTTCGCGGTCTGATGGTGTTCGACCGGAACCGGCTGTACGTCGCCAAGCCAATCGGCCAGCGGTACTGGACCCAGACGGCGGCACTCAACGACGCCGATGAGATCGCGGGCGCTATCCTCATGCAATCCCGGAAGGAGCGCGCATGAGGGTCGTCGGAACGGCTGCCGACTGGATCAACCTGATCGACTCGTTGATCCCCGATATCATCCGCCTCGTGCTGGACTCCTGGACGGCGATGCCTCCACCGGCATCGAACGCCCTTGAAGATCCAACCTCGGAGGCCCTGTGCCGATGTCTGCGCACCGGCCGCGATCGGTGCGACCTTCCGTTCAACATCTATCTTCAGTTGGTCGAGCTCGACCCGGCTGCGGGCGAGGATCAAGGCAGGATGGACATCGTTTTCGCACCGCTGGTGCCCCGTGAAGACATCTACTTCTGCCTGGAATGCAAGAGGCTTAACGTCAGAGAAACCGGCGCCGTACGTCCCTACGCCTCGGAGTACGTGCGTCACGGAATGCTCCGTTTCGTCCGTGGGCAATACGCCGCACACGTTCGTCATGGCGGCATGATTGGTTTTGTGCTGGATGGCGACGTGCCGAGTGCGATGATGAACGTCGAAGCAAACATACGGGCACATTGCGAGGAGCTTGGCATGGACCCGCCCGGCGCGTTTCACATTTCCGGCATCTTCCCCGACGACGGGCGCATCCGCGAGACGCTTCACCGCCGCGCGCACGCCGTCGAATTCTTTGCGATCCACCACCTGTTCATGGCCGGCGATCCGGATGCCCCGACCCTTGCTCGCGAATCGGCAGAAATGCCTGCTTCTGAAGAGCGAAAACCGCGCAAGCGGCGGGCTCCCGGCAATCCCGGAAAACGAACCAAAGACTAATTATGTTCATTTATGGAATCGGAACGTATCGATTTGCGGTGGCTACCGCCTATGGAACGGCACGCCCAACACCTGCTCCTCAGGCGGGTTGGGCTCGTGCCTCGACCGGCCGTTCCGCTAAGATGAAGCGCGATCGGCCGGAATCAAGGAGGTCGAATGAGCGGATCGGACACGGGACTGGACCTGGAATCCTTCCTGCTCCTGTTGCGGGCAGACATCGGGTCGCTGTCGCTTTATGCGCTGGGGACGCTGATCCTGGGGCTCTTGCTCTGGTTGAGTTGGGGTTCCCGGCGCGCCTTGCGCAGGTGTCTGGCCGTCTCGGTTGTGGCTCACGTCGCTCTGGCGGTCTACGGCAGCACCGTCCCCTCGTTTTTCCGGGCTTTGGGGCCGAGCCTGCGAGACGACCCCCGAGAACCACATATCAAGAAGATCCGCGTGCTTCCCGTCTCCTCGAGGCCGGACCCGGCGGGGCACGGCGGGACGACCCTGGCGAGCGCCTCGGCCCCCGACCCCGCTGCGCCCAGGCGGACCGCTCTGCCCTCTCTCGATTTCGCGACCGAGCCGATCAAGCTGGACGATGCCAGGCAGTCGGCGTCACACCTCGACGGGACAAGCGTTCAGCAGCCTGCCCCCTCATCCGGAGAGTCTTTGCCTCGGGCCCCGCTCGAGTTGGCCCGGGCGACGCCGGTTGTCGAGCTTCCCGCCAGCAGGCTCAAGCCGGAGGCACGCCCCGGCGAGACGAGCGCCGGCACTGGCTCTCGATTACCTGCGATCAACGCTTCCAAGTTCAATGATTACTTACCCGAAGTGGTCAAGCTCAAGGCAGAGCAGAGCGCGCGATCTGCCGTGGCCGCCTCGGCGCTGGCTGTCCTCCCCTCGACCGACCTGCGGCGGGAGGCGGCCCGAGCCGAGCGGAACGTCGGCGCATCCGCCAGACCGAGCACGAGCGGCTCGGCAGCGCCGATTCCCCTGGCGCACGCCACCCCCTCGGCCAGCCGGCGCGCGGCATCCGTGCCGGCGCTGGTTGATCTTACGGGACCCTCCAGTGGCCGGAACCTCACCGCGGTCCCGCCGTTCTATCGCTCTCGACTGGACGCGAACCGGTCGGCTCGAGCCCAGCGCAGCGGTGCCAGCGCGGCCAGCGAGCAGGCCGTCGAGCGCGCCCTCGACTGGCTGGCGCGGCACCAGGACGCCGATGGCCGCTGGGACGGCGGCACGGCCCGTGACGAGGACGGGAAAGCCGTCGACGACGATGATTTCACGGTCCACTGCCCCCCGGGCCAGACCTGCTTCGGCGAATGCGCCTACTGGGAGGCCGACACCGCCATGACCGGTCTGGCCCTGCTTTCCTACCTGGGGGCGGGTTACACCCAGAAGGATGGCAAGTACGCGATCACCATCAGCAAGGGGCTGGACTGGCTGCTCTCCCAGCAGAAGGCAAACGGCGACCTGAGAGGGCGCAGCAGGGCAGTCGGCATGTACTGTCATGCGATGGCCACGCTGGCTCTCTGCGAGGCCTACGCGCTGAGCCTGGACAAGACGCTCCGCGACCCGGCCCAGCGTGCTGTGGCGTTCCTGGTTCGCGGCCGGGCGAGCGACGGTCAGGCCTGGCGGTATCAGCCGGGCGAACCGATCGGCGACACGAGCATCCTTGGCTGGGTGGTGATGGCCTTCAAATCGGCTCGCGAGGTGGGGCTGGCCATCCCCGGCCAGGCCGACGTCGACCGCGGTACCCGGCTCTGGCTGGACCGGGTGGCAAGCGGCCGGGAGCGGGGACTGGCTCGCTACCAGCCCCGCGAGAAGGTGACGCCCACGATGACCGCGGAGGCCTGGGTCTGCCGCCAGTTTCTGGGAATCGGCGGCCCCGGGCCGGCGAGTTCCGAGGCCGCCGCCTATCTGATGCAGAACGAGTCGGACCAAGGGGACACGAACTTCTACTACTGGTACTACGGAACCCTGGCGCTCTACCAGCACGGCGGCAGGCCCTGGTCGCTCTGGAACGCACGGGTTCGCGATCGCATCGTCAAGCTTCAGCGATCGACCGGCTGCCCGACCGGAAGCTGGGACCCGGACGACAGCATCTACGGGACCCGGGGCGGGCGGATCTACTGCACCACGCTGGCGACATTGACGCTGGAGGTTTACTACCGCTATCTGAGGCTCTACGCGGAACCGAACCTGGCGACCGATCCCAGCTCCGGCGCCGACGCGGGTCCCGTGCTCGAGGCACCGCCGCGCTGAGCGGCAGGTATCGGCCCGTGCTCACTTCTCAGCCAGCGCCTTCTCGATGGCCGCGATCAGCTCGGCCGATTCAGGCTGGACGCGGGGCTGGTAGCGCGCGATCACCTCTCCCTTGCGATTCACCAGGAATTTGGCGAAATTCCAGGGAATTGCTCCCGCGAACTTGGGGTCGGTCGCCGGGTCGGTCAAGAACTGGTAAAGCGGATGAATTCCCTTCCCCTTGACGACGATCTTCGAGAACAAGGGAAAGCTTACCTTGTACCTGCTGGTGCAAAACTGCTTGATCTGGGTGTCGGTACCGGGTTCCTGGGCGCCAAACTCGTTGGCCGGGAAGGCAAGGACCTCGAACCCTTGAGATTTGTACTTTTCGTAAATCTGCTCCAGCCCCTTGTACTGAGGAGTGTTTCCACACTGGCTGGCGGTGTTGACCAGGAGCAAGACCTTACCTCGATATGTGGACAGCGGAACTTCCTTGCCGTCGATATTCTTCACGGTGAAATCGAGCACGGATGTCGGTTTCTTTGGCGACTGCGCGGAGACCATGGTTGGGGGAATTGAGAAAAGAATGGCGGCCACCGCGGCCGTCAAGATGGGCAGGATCATTCGCGCAAACACGGTAGGGTCCTCGGGGGCTGGGGCAAAAAGACTGTACGGGAGGGAACGCCAACACAGGAACAACCCAAGATCCCGTGGATCCAGAAGTTCGGGTGTGACGCGTAGAAAAGCAGGGTTTTGAAGTTAGGCTAATCATCATGATGCGACGGTGGCAGGGGAATTTCAAGAGTGGCCGGTCAAGATCACTTCAGGCGACGGACAGGCGAATTGACGATGAGGGACGTGTGAGCTGATGTACAATGCACTGACCCCCGGGGCGCAAAGGGCCCTCGAACGAGCGGAATTGCGCGCCTTGGCTCGAGGCGGCGACGCGGTTGAGCCCACCGACTTGCTGGCCGCACTCGTGGATGAAGCCGAAAGCCGGGCCGCGGAGCTGCTGGCCCAGTTCGGACTCGATGCGGCGAGGGTGCTCCAGGCCCTCGGGCTCGAAGCCGCGTTGGCGGCTGACCTGTCCGCGGGCGATAAGACGATGGAGGCGAAGCCAGGAGGCGCATCGCCTCGGCCGCTGCCCCATTCGCCGCAAGTCCGGGCCCTTTTCCTCGATGCCAGCACGCTGGTCCGCGGCCACGGGCGCGGCGCCCATGTGGGAACCGAGCATCTTCTGGCCGCCCTGCTTGCCGAGTCGACCCACGATGTCCTCCGGCTGCACTCCGCGGGACTGGAACTGGAAGGATTGCGCAGTCATCTGGCGAGTTTCTTCGAGCCGCAAGCGGCGCCGATCCCTTTGCTGGACGACATTCCCCCGCTCGATCTCTCCGAGCCGCCGCGGGCTGTCGACATGGGGCGGATTGTCGACGCCTCGGCCAACCGCGCCCGCGAAGGCTTGCGCGTGGCCGAAGATTACGTCCGCTTCGTCCTCGATGATCCTGGCCTCACCCGCCGGCTCAAGGAGGCCCGCCATCGCCTGGCCGAGGCCCTCCGTGGATTTGACATCGATTTGCTCATCAATTCACGCGACACACGCGAGGATGTGGGCACGCATATCATGACTCGCGCGGAGCAGGTTCGCGAGAACCCCCGGGCCGTCTTGACGGCGAACTTCAAACGCACCCAGGAAGCCTTGCGCACGCTCGAGGAGTACGGCAAGCTGGTCGACGTCTGGCTGGCCGGGCGGTTCGAGGTCTTGCGCTACGACGTGTACACGCTCGAGAAGCTCACACTCACCGCGGTGGGCGCCTATCGCGCTTGGGGTAACGCGAAGCTGATGGTGCTGGTCGGCGGCCTGCGGACCCTGGGAGACCTGACCTGGGTGGTCGGCGAGGCGCTGGCCGGCGGCGCGGACGTCATCCAGCTTCGCGAGAAGAACTTGCCCGACCGCGAGCTGCTCTCAAGAGCCCGCGAGGTCCGCATCTTGACGGCGCAGGCGCAGGCCCGATTCATCCTCAACGATCGCCCCGACCTGGCCCGGCTCGCGGGTGCTGACGGCGTGCACCTGGGCCAGGACGACATGGCGGTCCGCGACGCCCGGCGGATCGTCGGTCCCCACCTTCAGATCGGCGTCTCGACCCACAATCGCGGTCAGCTTGACGCGGCGGTTCTCGCCGGCGCGGGCTACCTGGGAGTCGGGCCCGTCTTCCCCAGCGCCACGAAGGAATTCTCCGAGCCCGAGCTGGCCGGCCTGGCCTTTGTGCAAACCGCGGCCGAGACCACGAACCTCCCCTGG
>JBMFUH010000121.1:0-11022 GCA_049966735.1 Isosphaeraceae bacterium | reverse complement strand
GTTGCGAACCGCTTGAGTGCGACCAGCGTTCCGCGTCTGGGCAGGTGGCTGACCGCCCTCCTCTGCGCGGCGGGACTCATCTGGGGTGGATGGTTCTGGTGGCTGAATCGCCGCGATCAGCGTGCGATGTCGGAAATCGAGGCGGAGATCGCCTCCAGGCGTTACGCGACGGCCTGCCAGAAGCTGGAGAGACTGGCGGCCAGCAGCGCCGACCGTCACGGCGAAATTGCCTACTTGCTGGGGTATTGCGAGCGGGCGCGAGGGCGTGACGATGCGGCTCAGGCAGCCTGGGCGCGCGTCGCTCCCGGTTCCCGGTTCGCGCGGCAGGCCCTTGAGGGCCGGATGCGTCTGTTCGAGGAATCCGGCAAGCTCGCGGAGGCTGAGCGGATCGTGAACGAGGCCGCGAGCGACCCACGCAATGATCGCACGGCCATGCTCGTGCTGCTCGTGCCGACGTTCCGCGAGCAAGGCCGCATCGAGGAAGCCGCGCGGCTGATCGAGAACCGTTGGGAGCACCTAAGGGCTCTCAACGAAGGCGCGCTCGAGCCGGCCATCCGGCTGGTCCGGCGGCACATCGAGCTGACGCTGAAGCCCGAGTCAATCGAGTCGCTCCGCCCGGCTCTCGAGCAGGCCTCGGCCCGCGCCCCCGAGGACGATCGAGTCTGGCTTGGTCTGGCGAACCTGGCCATCCGGACCGGCGCTCTTGACGAGGCAAAGCGCTGGCTTCTTGCGTGCCGGAGCCGCCGTCCGGATGATGCGGCCGTGTGGCAGGCCCTCCTGAGCTGGGGGCTCGCCGCCGCCCATGTCGATATCGTGGAAGAAGCCGCGGCGCACCTGCCCGCGGGGGAGCGAAATCTCCCCCGGTTGCACCGGACGCGTGCCTGGCTCGCCGCCTGCCGGGGCGATCTCGTGACCGAGCGTCGGGAACTGGATCGGCTGATCGCCGCCGACCCGGCCGACCTGACGGCCCTCAAGCGGCTCGCGGAACTGGCTGAGCAAGAGGGAGAGGATGAGCGCGCCGCCGAGCTCAGGAAAAATCAAACGCGTGTGAATCAATTGTTGGCCCGCTACCTGAGATTGCACGATCGACGACAGCCAGTACGAGACGCGGAAGAGCTGGCCCAACTGGCCGAAGAGCTCGGGCGGCGATTCGAGGCTCGTGTTTTCCTGACCATCGCAATCTCGGAAGAGCCAGCTCGCCAGGACCTGCAGCGAGAGCTCCAGAGTCTGAACGCCCAGCGGCCAGGCCATTCCTCGTAGGCTACCAACTACCCGGCCCGACCCGAGGACGGAACGCCGCGCGTCGCGGCGCGTTGGTCGGCCTCGGAGGCGGGCGCGCCAGGCACCCGGACCACCCGTTCCTGGCGCGCCCGAAACGACGAACAGAACCGGAACAACGATCAAATGTTCACTGTCTCACCGTAAGACCACGACAACCCCGGTGTCTCACCCGTCGTTCCGTACGTGAATGTACCATCGGGCCCGGATATCATCGCTGAGCCGTACACGATCCGCTCGGTCTGTTGAGCGGGCATTGTCTCCTCGAAGGTATCGCTGCCTTGGGTGAAGTTGATGTCCTGATACAGGATCGCGCCGCCCGGGGCGCGGATCGTCAGACCGGGCTGCCCGCCGATGGTGTACTGGCCGGTCTGCAGCGTGATGTTCGCGTAGTTGGAAGCTATGTTAATGTTTGCTGACACCGAGAATTGATTCGGATTGGGCCACTGAAGGTCAACCGTGAAGTTGACGGTCACGGTCCAGTTGGGATTAAAGTTTCCGTTGCTGTCTTGCAGGTTCCACTGGTACGGAGTCGTGCTCCCGAGGTTCGTCTGCTCGTACACCTGGAGACCATTGTTGTTGTACGGGACGCCGCGAAACTGGAACGGACCACCCTGATCGACCGTGACAGTGTCGATGTGCTGATGGGATCCGGTGAGTTGTATCGAGGCAATTGGCCCACCCTCCGTGATGGTCGCCGTTGCGGTACCCTGCTCGGAGGCGCTGAGCAGCGGGATCCACTCGAACTGCCCCTGCTGGACCATCACTTGCTGGGCGAGGATGACGTTCCCGAGGGCGGAATTCGCCTCCCCGCCGTTCGGCGACTAGACGAAGTTAGTGACCTGAATGGGCGTCGTGTTCGGTACCATGCTCTGCACAACGCTCGTCGCCGTGATCATACAATTCCCGTCTGGGGGAACCGGATACCACGACACGCCGGCCGCGAATCACGGTTCAAGCGCGATTGCCGCTTCAAGGCCATCGGCACCGGGACGGAACGCCCGACACGCGGCCTTTCGCTCACGAACTCCGCGTCGAGAGAAAAGGTTGATGAACATGGCTTTCTCCTCTTTTGTGTTCGGAAGTCAAGGATGAATGTTCAGAAAGTGGGCGTAGAGAACCCCTCAGTGGTTTTGTTGCCACCATGACAATCCAAGCACGGGTGTAGCTCTGTGGGTGATGTTGGATGCGCGCTGCCCGTGACGAGGGTCAGGGTCGGCGTGTCCGCAGGTCGGTTGAAGGGTCACGCTTGCACTTGTAGAGCGTGTCAGGGAACGGCCAGTCCGTTTGGCGGTCGCAGAAGCATCGGGTTTCAAAATCCCCGAAGCGCAGTCTCGCGATCATCGCGAGACGATCTGGGCCACAATCGGCGGTGCGGATGGCGAGGTCGTTCGCTACAACCCCTTGGACTCCACCGGCCAGACCGCGTACAAGCTCATCCAGTTTGGCGAGCTCTATCGCAGCACCAACGGGGGCCTGAACTGGACGCTGATACACGCCGGGGTCAAGACCAAGTTTCCCTTCTACGCTCCCTTCGTCATCGATCCCTCGTTCTCGAACATCCTGTATCTCGGTGGCTTGGGGGATCAGGTCTACGTTTCCAATGACAGCGGGTCGTCGTGGTCCACGGCGGGGCCGCCGCTCGGCGGCGGAGGCTCCAACTACATTACCGCCCTCGCCGTGGCACCAGGGGCCGACGTGGACATCTACGCCGGAGACTCGAGCGGCAACGTCTACGTCAGCACGAATCAGGGAAGCAGTTGGACCAACTGCAACCTCAGTCTCTCCTCCGCGAACAACGTACCCGATCCTGTCACGAGCATCGCGGTGGACCCTGCAGCCGCCAGCATTGCTTACGTCGCGGTTGGAGGGTTTGATGTCGTCCAGGGCGGGGGAGGCGGAGGTGTGGGCCAGATCTTCCGGACGGCAAACTTCGGGTCGACCTGGACCAACATCTCCAGGGAGGGGTCTGCCGGAGGCATGCCCAACGTGCCGGCAAGGTCGGTTGTCGTCGCCCCGGGCGGCCTGACCGTCTATCTGGGGACCGACGTCGGTGTGTACCGGGGAACAACGATCAATGGAACGTCGCCATGGACATGGGACCTCTACGGCAACGGCCTGCCCAGCGTGGAAGTCACGGGACTGCAACTCCAAACATGCGGTTCGCAACAGTTCCTCGCGGTGGCGACCTACGGACGTGGGGTGTGGCTCACGGCCGTCTCCGGTTCGCCGTCCGGATCGGGCGCGATCATCAACAATGGAACGATCGAGCTTGGCGTCAACCCCGAGGGCAACCTGAATGTCGATGGGGGCACACCTTCGTCCGGAGGCACGAGCACGACACTCGTCGGCCTGCGTTACATGCCAACCAATGATGAGATCACGGCGGAGGGAACGCCGGCCGAGGGCTGGGGCGTCGCCGACTCGACGACCGGCGTTACGGGCTACGCGAATCGGGGCGGAGTGGCGGCGGGGGTGTCGAACGTCTCGGTGCTCAGTTTCACGTACACCTCGTCGACCGCCGCATCCGTGGTCCAGGTCGGATCGACCTTCAAGGTCACCCAGGACTTCCGGCCCTCCAGCAACCCGAACCTTTACGTAATCACGGTGACGATCCAGAATATCAGTCGATCGAGTGTTAACATTCGTTACCGACGCGTGGTCGACTGGGACATTGAACCCACCGCCTACGACGAGTACGTGTCGATCAACGGCGGTTCATCGCAAGCGCTCAGCTATGACAACGACGACGGATTTACCACGGCCAACCCGCTGGGCGCGGCGTCGAGCGGTTGGATACAGTCGCTCAAGACGGGCAATTTCACCGCCGCGGGCCCGGCGGACATCGGGGCGCTGCTGGACTTCTCATTCCCAAATGTCAGCGCGGGTAACCAGGTGAGTTTCAAGCTCTATTACGGTGGTGCGGCCACGCTTTCCGGCGTTCAGTCCGTCCTGAGCAGCGTCGCCGCGCAAGGCTACTCGCTGGCTCAGCCAGGGACGGCCAACGGACTGTCGCAGGGCACTCCCAACACGTTCCCCTCGGTTTTGACACGGGGGCGCTGCATCGAGCACCAATACGCTTACTCCCGACCGCATCGCGGGGTCCGGTCGTGCTGGCTGGGGGCCAGAAGCCCGCGAGCCCGAACAATGTAGGCGGCGGCAACGACCCAACCGCCTTCGCGGTCTCCACCTTGACCCCGGAGGACTTCGCGAACACCAGCACCGTTCTGCCGCCGTTTTCACCGAAGGCCGGCGCCAAGCGGGGGTCGCGCACGGCATAGACGACACGGTTGTCCGGACTGACCATCAGATGGCGGGGTTGCCACCAAGGGGTCGGCGTACCGTTGAGCCCCAGATTTCGTACGGTGGCCGGATCCACCATCGCGTCGGGCGCGGATTGGGTCGCGGGACTGATTGCGCGGGGGCGCGTTCTCTCACCTGGGGGCAAGGCAGGCAGTGAATCCCGGGTGTGCTTCCTCTCCCATCGGGTCGCGCCTCCGCGTTGAGGCCATGGGGCCCGAGGACGGAACATACCTGTGCGCGGTATAATGCAACCTGTGCCCGCTCTGCCGGGAGAGCTTCGAACGTCTCCATCGTACCCGAGCGCGGTATCACGCTATGCCGACGTCCCCCGACAGATCCGATAAGTACCATGTGGCGGCCACCGACGCAATCCGCGCGGAGTTCCCGGCGCTCGAGCGGCGGCACGAGGGATTTCCGGTGGCGTACTTCGACGGCCCCGGGGGAACCCAGGTTCCGCGCGTCGTCGTCGACGCGATGGCCGAGTACCTGCTTCAGCACAACGCCAACACGCACTGGGCCTTTCCCACGAGCGCCGAGACCGACGCGGCGATCGCGCACTCACGGCAGGTGCTGGCCGACTTCCTGGGCGGACGTGCCGACGAGATCGTCTTCGGTCCCAACATGACCACTCTGACCTACCGCGTCAGCCGGGCAATCGGCAGGCGGCTCACGCACGGCGATGCGGTCGTCGTGACCGAGCTGGATCACCACGCCAACATCGACCCGTGGCGGGCCCTCGAGCGAGAGCGGGGGATCGTCATCCGCCAGGCCAGGATGATTCCCGAGACCGGCCAGCTCGACTGGGACAACCTGGATCGCTGCCTGAATCAGCACCGGACCAAGGTTCTGGCCATCGGTGCGGCGTCGAATGCCCTGGGGACCATCAACGACATCGCGCGGGCCGTCGCCCACGCCCACGAGGCCGGGGCCCTGGCCTACGTTGATGCCGTCCACCTGGCCCCTCACCAGCTCATCGACGTCGGGTCGTTCGGCTGCGATTTCCTGGTCTGCTCGGCCTACAAGTTCCACGGCCCGCATCTCGGCGTGCTCTGGGGCAAGCGCGAGCTCCTGCAATCGCTGGCTGTGACAAAGCTCCGTCCGGCACCCGATGCCGCACCCGAACGAATCGAGACGGGGACCCAGAACCATGAGGGAATCGTCGGTGCAAGGGCGGCTGTCGAGTTCCTTGCCGGACTGGCGAAGGAAGTCGAACAGACCGATCTCGCCGGGCGGTCCGATTCCTCGCTCATGACGCGCCGCCAGCGGCTCTCGGCAGTTTTCCATGTGCTGGAGAAGCGCGGGCAGGAGCTGCTGGAGCAGCTCTGGAACGGCCTCGAATCCATTTCCGGCGTCCGGCTGTTCGGGCCGTCTCCCTCAGCCCCTCGAACTCCAACACTCTCCTTGATCGTGGAGGATTTGCCTGCGGCCGAAGTGGCCAGCAGGCTCGCTCGCCAAGGGATCTTCGCATCCCACGGCAATTTCTATGCTCAGACCGTGGTGGAACGGCTCGGTCACGGTCGGGACGGGCTGCTCCGACTGGGCTGCGCCTGTTACACGACCAGCGAGGAAGTGGACCGCGTCGTCGACGCCTTGCGCGCCATCGCCCGAGGTCAAGGTTGAGCCTGCCCGCCGAGAAAACTCCTGCCCTCGACGGCCGCGAGCATCGCCGCCAGCGGCTCTGGATCAGCCAGACGATGGTCGTTGCCGACCTTGATCAGAGCGGATTCCGGCAGCCCGCTCTGGGCCAAAAGGGCGCGGCTGTCGGCGATCGGGACCACATCATCGGCCTCGGCATGGAGGATCAACGTTCCCGGCTTCGCCGTCGTTGCCGATCCCCAGCGTCTCCAGGCCGGGCAGAGCAAGACGAGCCGGGCCCGTCCCGAATTGATGTTGAGCGCCACCGCGCCGCCACGCGAGGAACCCACAACGACGTCGGGATGATGCCTGTCGAATTCTGCCTGGGCAACTTGCACCGCCGCGTCGAAGTCGTCATCGCACAAGGCCGGATTGATCACCAGGTGGCCATGATTGACCAGGTAGGTTGGCTTGACTCCTCCAGGGACCGAAGTCCATCCATGTAGAAACAAGACTTTCATGATTCGTCATGACCTCGCGTATTTGCCCATCAACCGCCCTTCGGCCAGGATGTGCCCTTTGATCGCCTTGAGAACCATGGCGCGGGTCGCGGAGGAGCCAAGGTTCAATTGCTGGTCCAGAGCATAGAGACGGAAGAAGTAGCGATGGGTTCCGCTGGGAGGGCAGGGGCCTCCATAGCCGATCTTGGCAAAGTCGTTCTTGCCCTGGTGACTGGCCAGGGGCGCGGAATCAGGGCCGGCCCCCTCCTCAAGCTTGGTCGTGTCGGGCGGCAGATCGAAGACCACCCAGTGCGACCACGTGCCCATGGGAGCATCAGGATCGTCGCAGATCAAGGCCAGCGCCCGAGCAGTCTTGGGAACGTAGGACCATTCCAGGGGAGGAGAATGGTTTTCTCCGTCACAGGTGTATTTCTTGGGGATCATGGCTCCATCGGCAAACGCTGGGCTGGTCAGGTGAATTGTCTGCTTGCTCGGATCGAGGTCAGGCGCCTGGGCGCCCCCGCCGCACCCGGGCGATCCGACCAGAACCAGGAACCATGCTCCTTGCACAACTCCAGCCAGCCGCATCCGAAATCGTCTGCTCATGATCACATCCTCCCAGGTTTTCTCGCCTTCGATCGCAGTGCGAAAACGCTGGCCTACTCACCCAACCGCTTAATCTCATTTTACCATGACCGCCCGCGGGGTAAGGGCGCGATAGAGATAATAGATCCGTTCTGATCGTCACAATGAAAAAATTCCTCCTGACTCTTGTCCGAGACAGGGACTTTGACGAAGATTCCTGTTACGCCCATTTGGTAGGCTGGGACATTCCGAGAAACGATAGGGTGTCGGCAATCGTTCAGGCAGGGGACGCGACGAGAAAGCGAGAGGAGCACCAGATGACAAATCGACTCGTTCCGATCTTGATTTCAACGGCCAGCATCATCGGCCTCGGGGCCGGATCGATTCTGGCCGTGCAGTATTCACCGCCTCAGACTCCGACCGAGGCGGCGGTGCCGGCAAGTCCGCTGGAGATTCACGTGACCGGCAAAGGGGCTGCGAAGCTGGGAGAACCCAAGAAATTCAAGGATTTCAATGAGCTGACCAAGGACGCCAAGAAGTACGAGGGGTACATCACTCTGCATGAGAAGGAGCAGCATCTTTACGCCGAGATCAAGCCCAACCTGCTTGATCAGCCGATCCTGGCGCCGATTGTGATCGCCCGGGGTGCGGCTAACGCGGGCAACCCGCTCAACTTCGGCGACGAGTGGGTGCTGACGTTTCACCGGGTCGACGACAAGCTGCAGCTCATCCGCAAGAACATCCACTTCACCGCGCCGGCCGGCACGCCGCTGGAGAAGGCGGTCAAGCAAAACTATACCGATTCGATTCTCATGGCCTTGCCGATTCAGAGCATCAGTCCCAACGGCGGGGCGCTTGTTGTGGACTTTGCCGATATCTTCATGACCGACTTCGCCCAGGTTGGTTTCGGCAATCCGGATCGCAATCGATCGCGGTGGTACAAGATTCGAGCCTATCCCAACAATGTCGAAATCCAGGTTGAGGTCACTTTCAGCGGCGGCGGCCGTGGCGGCTACTACTATTACTTCGGTGGCGAGTCGCCG
Organism: Isosphaeraceae bacterium; assembly: GCA_049966735.1. Taxonomy (GTDB): domain Bacteria; phylum Planctomycetota; class Planctomycetia; order Isosphaerales; family Isosphaeraceae; genus Aquisphaera. The sequence goes on along the minus strand of JBMFUH010000121.1, from coordinate 2,738 downwards.
ATCATCGATTCGCGGGGAATCACGATGGTGATTCACTACAGCCTGTGCAAGGCGCCCGATCCGGGATATCACCCTCGCTACGCCGATTACCGCGTGGGGCACTTCCTCAACGCCGTGACCGACTATGGTAATCCCGATCCGGACACCGACGCCAAGCGCATGATCAATCGCTGGCGGCTGGAGAAGGCCGACCCCAAGGCCAAGCTTTCCCCGCCCAAGAAGCAGATTGTCTGGTGGATCGAGGACAACGTCCCCATCGAGTACCGTCCTTACGTGCAGCAGGGCATTCTCGAATGGAACAAGGCGTTCGAGAAGATTGGCATTCTCGACGCGGTCGCCGTGCGCTGGCAGAACGAGCGTGACGACTTTGAACCCGAGGACATCAACTACTGCACCTTGCGGTGGATCACCACCGGTTCGACCTTCGCCATGTCGGGCCTGAGGAGCAACCCGCTGACCGGTGAAATGATCGACGGCGACGTGATCTACGACGCGAGCTGGATCAAGACATGGAAAGAGGAATACGCGATGCTCGTCGGCATCCCCACACCCACGGGCGCCGGCGCGCAGGCTTCGGCCGCGGCGGTTCCCCTGGCCATCGGCGAGGTGTTAAGCCCGATCATGGCGACCAAGCAAGGATTCGGGCTGCCCCTTCCCCCTCCCGGCTCCAGGCGGGCCGCGGCCTTCCAGGCGTCGCTCCTGCGCCAGCGAGGACTTGCAGCCCCGGGAGGGCCTGTTCCCCTGGCCCTCGACGTCGTTCCATCAAACTGGGACCCGATCCAGGCCCATCTCTACGAGCGGATGAGTCAGGGCCGGCTCGCGTTCTGCAACTACGCGACGGCCAAGGCGAGCGAGATGCGCTTCGCCTCGCTGGCGCTGGCCAGCCTGGCTGTGTCCGACAAGGACAAGGATAAGAAGAAGGACGACGGGCCCAAGCTTCCCGAGGAGTTCCTGGGGCAGGCGATCAAGGAAACGGTCATGCACGAGGTCGGCCATTCGCTGGGCCTGCGGCACAATTTCAAGGCCAGCACCATGCTCCGGCCTGATCAGGTCAACGACACCTCGATCACTCACGTCAAGGGAATGACCGGCAGCGTGATGGACTACAACCCGATCAATATCGCCCCCAAGGGCCAGAAGCAGGGGGACTACGCGAGCACCACGATTGGCCCCTACGATTACTGGGCGATCGAGTTCGCCTACAAGCAAATCGACGGAGATGAGGCCGCAGGACTGAAGAAGATCGCCGCCCGGTCGCCCGAACCCGACCTCGCCTTCGGCACCGACGACGACTTCTCGGACAACGATCCACAGATCAACACCTATGACCTGACCAGCGACACCCTGGCCTACGGCAAGATGCGCATGGCCATGGCCGCCGAGCTGCTCAAGGATCTGGACAAGAAAGTCGTGCGCGATAATGAATCGTGGCGCCGGCTCCGCACCGCGTTCAGCGCCTGCATCAGCCAGTTCGGCAACGGCGCCTACCTCGCCGCCGAGTACATCGGCGGCCAGTCGGTCAATCGCGATTTCAAGGGGACCGACAAGGCCCGCGATCCGATCACGCCGATCAGCGGCGCCAGACAGCGCGAAGCGCTCAAGATGCTCGGGGACCAGATTCTCAGCGACAAGGCCTTCCAGTTCTCGCCGGGATTGCTCCGCAAGCTGGTCACCGAGTCTTGGCAAGACGCCGGCTACTATTCATCCGGGGGCATGGACTACCCGATCTACCGGATGATCCTCAACATCCAGGAGATCCCGCTGGACCAGTGCCTCGACTCCAGCGTGCTTCAGCGCATCCAGAACCAGGAGTTGCAGAGCGATCCCGGTTCCAACCCGCTGAAGATCGCCGAGGTGTTTCGATTCCTGACCGACGGCATCTTCACCGAGCTTACTGAGCCGGCAGGAGGTTCTTCTCCTTTTGCCATCTCGACCATCCGCCGCAACTTGCAGCGGGAATACGTCAAGCGGCTGAGCAAGATGGTCCTGGGACCGAAGAATGACTCGTTTTACGGCTCCAGCTACCGCTACATCATCTTCTTCGGCGACCAGGGCTCGGCGCCCCCGGACGCCAAGAACCTGGCGCGGCTGCATCTGGAAGAGATCGGCCAGAAGATCGACAAGCTCCTTGCTCAGAAGGACCTCAAGATCGACGACACCTCGCGAGCTCACCTCAAGGAAATCCGCTTCCGAATCGATCGGGTCGTGAAGGCGAACCTGAGCGCCAACGAGCCGTGAGCGAATTCTGAAATGGGGCGAGAGCACAACCGGGCGGGGACGAGCCAAGTCGGCTGGCCCCCGTCCAGGTTTGCCTGGGCCAACGAGATGAGGCCGTCCAACTTAGAGCGGTTTTCGTGTCGACAACTCTCCGTGGGGTCCGCTGTGCGGACCGATGACCCGGGCATTTGGTCCGCACAGCGGACCCTACGATACTTGATCAGTGTGCAAGCCGGCTGTAAACCGCTCTCGGCAGACCCGGGCATTTGGTCCGCACAGCGGACCCTACGATACTTGATCAGTGTGCAAGCCGGCTGTAAACCGCTCTCGGCAGAACGAAAGAATAACGATTTCGGGGAACGCCCGTCCCACAACCAGGACAAATGCCGCATCTCATAATGCTAGGGCTCTGACTGCTGTGTACCACATCCAGGCATCTTCGAGCGATCGGATCACGAGAGCAACTCCTGCAGCAATTCCCGGCTGCCTGTTTTTCCGCTGAAAACACGCTCCTTTTGATC
>JBMFUH010000120.1:0-11150 GCA_049966735.1 Isosphaeraceae bacterium | reverse complement strand
CGCGAGAGTGGTGTCCGACACCTCGACGATCAAGGCGACGTCATCCGGGCCGGGATCAAGGTCGAGATAATCGTCGGGCTCGCCGCGGGCGACGGAGACGTCGGGCTCGGGCATGCTGTTGCGATCCGGCAGCCGGACCGGCTTTTCCACACGAGCGTGCCAGCCGGGAGGGAGCGCCCGATCGATCATCCTGTGGAACTTCTCCGAGCCAGCCGAGTGTTTTCGCCCCTTGGTCGTTTTCCGCACCAGGATCCCTTCGATGAGTTCGAGCCGGTCCCGCTTGGTGAACGCGCCGGAGGCGACCATGGCCTCGTACTGACCGACCGAGAGACGGTAAGGAACCAGCCCCGGCAGAGGGCTCCCTGGGACGGGTGGGGTGGCAAGGGTCGTCATGGTTTTGACTTCCGGAAAAGAGGCTTTCCGCCGCTCCAACTCTAGCATAACGCTCCATGCTGAGCGGCTCCATGGTACTGGGCAGGGCGGAAGGGGCCCTCGATCTTGCACGATGTTCAAATGAGCAGGCGGCTCTTTTTACCCTCTGCTCGCGGCCAGGGGGCCGCTGGATTCCGTCGCCAGTATCGTAAACTCTTGATAGACGGAGAGCAGGTCTTTCCCAATTCGGTATCCGAGTTCGTTCGCTGCTTGGCGGACCGGCCCGCATGCCAGTTTCGCGCTGCCACGCTTGTGCTTTCCAGGTGACGGTTGCGTCCAAGGAAATCGAGATTGATCTTGGACAATGTCACAGAAAGTCACACTCTGGCGCTGTGAGATTCAACAGTCGGCAACGCGCCGCCCGGCCTGCCGGTCGCTTCATGATGGCTGGGGAGACATTGCGGGCCGCGCCGGGATGAGCAGTCGTGTCGAGGATGGCGGCTGGCACAGGTGCCCGCAAGGGCGGCCGAGCGGGCAGGCACCCGCAAGGGTGGCCGTGCGGGCAAGATGCCGGGGCCCGACGCGGCTCGGCATTTGAAAGGCGAAAAACAAAGCCAACCTTCATGGTTTCTTCACAATGTCACCCGCCAGAAACAGCGTGCCGTTGCAATCGTCCGATTCGTCTGATTCGTTCGATTCGTGGTCCGAGGACTTTCCGCAATTCTCGTTATAATGATGCAGGCAGCCATCGCGCGTCTGGTGCGTGGGCACTAGGGAATCGACCGACGCTTCCGGGGGCCTGTCAACATGGGGATACGACAATGTGGCGTGGCAGTATGGTCTTCGTGGCGCTTCTCGCGGCGAACCTTGCCGGGGCCCAGAACGCTTCCAGGTGGGTTGGGCAGCAGGTTGTGACCAAGTACGGGACGTCGTTGCGTGTCGGGGACCGGGTTGTCTATGTCGACAACGTGTTCCGGGTTTACAAGGTGCGGCAGGAGCAGGGGGAGTGGCTCTGGCTGGTGGCTGACGGCATCGCGGGTTGGGTGCAGACCGGCGAGGTGATCCCCTTCGACCAGGCCGTCGACTATTACACGCGGGAGATCCAGGCCAATCCCAGCAGCGCCTCCAACTACGTGTTCCGGGGGATGAACTGGATGACGAAGGATGAGCCGGATAAGGCCATGGCCGATTTCAATCAGGCCATCCGGCTGGCCTCGAATGACGCTGTCGCCTACAACAGCCGGGGCAACGCCTGGTGGACCAGGAAGGAATTCGACAAGGCCATCAGCGACTACACCGAGGCCATCCGGCTGGAGCCGAACTACGCCGGGGTTTATTACAGCCGGGGCATCGCCTGGCAAGACAAGCAAGACTTCGACAAGGCGATCAACGACTACAACGAGGCCATCCGGCTCGAGCCGAATTTCGCGGGGGTGTTCTATTGCCGAGGTGTCGCCTGGCAGGCCAAGAACCAGGTCGACAAGGCATTGGCCGATTACAGTGAAGCCATCCGGCTCGATTCCACCCTTGCCGTGGCGTTCAACAACCGGGGCAATCTCTGGTCCCTCCGGAAAGATTACGCCAGGGCGGTCAACGATTACAACGAGGCCGTTCGACTTGATCCCAGCAGTCCTCTGGCGCTGAACAATCGCGGAATCGCCCGCGGTCATCTGAAGGAATACGACAAGGCCATCGCCGACTTCTCCGAGGCCATCCGCGTCGACCCGGCATTCGCCTTGGCATGGAGCAACCGGGCCGGGCTCTGGGCGACCTGTCCCGATGCGCGGTTTCGTGATGGCAAGCAGGCCGTGGAATCGGCGACGCGTGCCTGCGAGCTGACCGCATGGAATGACGCCCATCCGATCGCAATCCTCGCCGCCGCCTGCGCCGAGGCGGGCGAGTTCGAGGCCGCGGTCAAGTGGCAGGAGAAGGCGAACAAACTCTTCGACGACCCGGAGGATCGGAAGATCAGCGAGGAGAGACTCAGGCTCTATCGAGACAAGAAACCATTCCGCAATGTTGATTGATCGCTGCCACTCTGGTGAACCTGTCCTTCTCCGGTGATGCGAAACGTCCCACCCCAGGTCCGTTCAGTCAACGTCCATCCCAGCCTTCATGCTATGAGAAGCGGCGTGCAAAGTGGAACGCGCCGGGGTGTGCGGGGGACGATGCGGGACCGCACGCGCATGCGCCCGCGTGCATCGCACCTCAGAGTTGAACCTTTGGCGGATTTCACGGATCGTTGTTTCCGAGCATCATCATAACCCTGTTGGGTTACATTCTCTTCATCGTGCAAAGAAAAGGCGGGTGTTCGCCAAGAAGTGGCGCAGTGTTCGCGTACATTCGCGGCCCAGAGGTATTCAAGGATGTCTTTAGAAACATGCCGCTCGCATGAGGAGTATCCTCTGCGGAGCAGGGCGTGAGGGCGTGTGTGCGAGACGCCCGGATCGCTTGTTTGCTTCGAGATCGTGCCGCAATCCCTCTGACCGTGTTGAGCAATTGACCACCAATACCAGAACCGTGCCATGTTGCAATGGTTCTCGGTCTCGGTTCGCGCCAGGCGCGGAAATGAGGAACAGGGTGCGCGGTGCTGTCCGCGTCTCGAAGTCCGACAACAGATCTCCGACCTTGAACTTGTCGCCTGCACCAATGTCCCGCCCAGCGAACCTGCCGGATGGGAAGTCTTACCTCGTGAGGAGGGTTTCGATGAGATTCTTCGAGAATACGCATGCTCTGCACGGGCTGCTTCGTAGGGCTGGCCGTGGCCGACGGCCTGCGCGCCATGCTCGGATTGGTGTTCTTCCCGACACGGCCGAACTGGAGTGTCGAGAGTTGCTTAGCACCCTGACCGTGATCAATGCCAGCAACAACGGATCAGGTTCGCTCCGACAGATCGTCGCGGAGGCGAACAACAACGACACGATCACCTTCGCGAGGGGACTCACGGGCCAGACCATTCGCCTGGCCAGCCCGCTCAACATCGACAAAAGCCTGAGCTTCGCGGGAGTGGGCAACGATGGGATCAACATCGAGTGCGACACGGGCCCGGCCATTGAGGAGGCGGGCCGGGGCAACAACGTGGTCCTCAATGATGTTTCAATCACCGGCGGGATCCACGTGGTTGGCGCCAACGTGGAAGTGCACGACAGCACCATCGCGAACGGTCATACGCTCCTGGGAGGCGGGATCTACGTCTCCGATGGCAACCTGGAGATCAATCATAGCACCATCGCGAACAACACGGCCGCTCAGGGAGGAGGCGTTTACATTGTCAATGGTAATCTTGAGATCAACCACTCCACCATCTCCGGGAACACGGTAGTAGGAAGCAGCGGCCTCACGGCCATCGGCGGAGGGATCTATGCCGCGGGGGGGAATGTCGAGATCAACCAAACGGTGATCGACGGCAACCAGGCGATCGGCACCACGGGCGGTCCCGGTGGCGACGGCGGCAATGCTCTCGGAGGAGGCATGTACTTCGCCGGGCAGAACATGGAGATCAATCACGTCAGCTTCTCCGGCAACCAGGCGGTCGGCGGCAACGGCGGCAACGGCGCGAACAGTACCTCGAGCAGGTCATCGGGTCAGAATGGTGGAAATGGAGGCAGCGGCCTGGGAGGCGGTCTGTACATCGCTTCTGCCCACATGGTGAACCTTGACCAGGACCAGTTCACGAACAACGTGGCCCAAGGCGGAGCTGGCGGCAAGGGAGGCGACGGAGCGACCGGGACAGCGGGAAGCAATGGTGCGAATGGCCACGCGGGCAGCTCCGGTGGTTCTGTCGGCGGAGCCGGAGGCGCGGGCGCCAACGGTACCGCCGGCGGCGCGGGGAGCGAGGGAGGCAACGGCGGCGCGGGCGGAACCGGTACCGGCGGGGGCATCTACATCGCCTCCGGCACGGTTCACGTCAATCAAGTCGCGATCGATTCCAACACGGCTCGAGGAGGAGCGGGCGGGGCTGGTGGCGCAGGAGGAACCGGCGGAATCGGCGGCAATGGAGGCGTGGGTGGAGCCGGCGGGAACGGCGGCACCAATCTCAGCGGTGGTAGCGTAGGTGGCATCGGGGGCAACGCCGGGAACGGCGGCGCAGGGGGGGCCGGCGGGAATGGCGGGCTCGGCGGTAAAGCTGGGAATGGCCTGGGCGGAGGGATTTACAGCAACGGCACGCTCGACCTCAACCAGACGCAGGTCAACGGCAACATCGCTCAGGGCGGGCTCGGCGGGAATGGCGGAGCTGGCGGCGCAGGGGGACTCGGCGGCAAGGCGGGAACGCCTGGTACCGGGGGAATTGGTTACAACAGCGGCGGCAGTTCCATCGGCAGAGCGAGTTCCGGCCTGAAGGGGACCAACGGCGTCAAGGGCTCTAATGGTCAACCCGGCGGCAATGGCAGCAATGGCACCGGGCTGGGCGGCGGACTCTACAATGCCCCGAGCGGCCGTCCGAACGTCAAGAACAGTTCCTTCGCCGGCAACAGCGCAAACCTTGGACTCGACATCTACAATGCATCAAAGGTCCCGGTTCAAATCCAACATACGACCATTTCCAACGTCGTCGGGCCTGTTGACTACGGCAACGGCAACAGTGGCGGCAACGACAATGGTGATGGCAAAGCTCAAGGAGGCGATCACGGCAAGGGGGGTGGTAACGCGCACGGCAACGCAAAGAGCCACAAGGGAGGCAACGACAATGGTGATGGCAAAGCTCAAGGAGGCGATCACGGCAAGGGGGGTGGTAACGCGCACGGCAACGCAAAGGGCCACAAGGGAGGCAACGGCGGCCATGACATCGGTCATGGCCACTAAGTATCGGCTCGGATCTGACGCATGGCCGGGAGAATCCTACCTCGACGGCAGCAAGCCCACGACCGCCGAGGTCATCGCCTTCACCCCCGTGGCGATGCTGGGAACAATCTCGGGGTAGAAGAGCGAAGAGTGCAACGCCGGCAGGTCGACGCCCTTGGCCTTGGCCGCGGCGATGCGCTCGGGGGACATCGTGCCCAGCCAGAACATCATGATCGGTACGTTGCCCTCGGCGTACAACGCGAAATCCTCGGCGCCCATGACAGGATCAGTCAACTTCACATGGTCGGACCCCAGGGCCTTCTTGAGGAACGGCACGACCCGCTCGACCAGCTCGTGGCTGTTCACGGTAGCCGGCGTGTGTTCCTCGATCTCGACCGACGGGGCAGGGGCCTTGTGCCCTCGCGCCAGGGCCTTGACGCGCCGTTCGATTCCCTCGACGAGCTGAAGCCGGACCGGCTCCGAAAAAGCCCGGAGAGTGAGCTGGAGCTTGACCTCGTCGGAGATGATGTTGTGCTTCGTGCCGCCGTGGATCGATCCCACCGTCACGACGGCAGGCTGGATCGGTTCGACCTCGCGGCTGACGATCGTCTGGAGGTCGAGCACGGCCAGCGCCGCCAGGACGATCGGGTCGACGGTCCGGTGCGGCCAGGCGCCATGGCCTCCTTTGCCCCGGATCGTCACCAGGAGCGACGTTGAGCTGGCCAGAAGCGGCCCCGGACGATAGTAGACGTTGCCCACGGGCTCACCGGCATGGCAGTGCAGCGCCAGGGCAAAGTCAGGTTTGGGGAACCGCTTGTAGAGTCCGTCGGCCAGCATGTTGCGGGCTCCGCCGATGGCCTCCTCGGCGGGCTGGCCAATCATGACGACCGTGCCGCTCCAGCGATCCTTGTGATCGGCGAGCCATCGTGCCGTGCCAACGAAGCAAGTCATGTGCATGTCGTGACCGCAGGCGTGCGTCACGCCGACTTCGCGGCCTTGAGTATCGCGAGCCTTGACCTTGCTGGCGCAAGGCAACCCCGTTTGTTCGACGACGGGCAAGGCGTCCATGTCGGTGCGGACCATGACGACGGGCCCGGACCCATTCTCCAGGACTCCCACAACGCCATGCTTGCCGACGCCGCGGGTGACCTTCGCGCCGGCATGTTCGAGTTCCTGAGCGATCCGCGCCGATGTCTCCACTTCCGCGTAAGACAACTCGGGATGAGTGTGGAGGTGGGTGTACAGGGCCACAAGCTCATCCTGGTGCACGGCGAGCCAGTGATCCGACCGTGCTGGCGGCGATTGATCCGGCCGTGATGGCTCCTGACCTCTTGCGAGGCCCCGCGCACAGGCGATGACCAGGAGAAGCAACGCGAATCGATGCGGCATGGTCGACTCCCGCTCTGGGTGATCAAGACGTCATTCGTAGCCCATCTGCTTTTGCCAGGCCATGGCCTTGGCCTGTTCGGCCTCGGGGATGCGACCGCAGCGCTGGTAAATCACCGAGAGTGCCGTGTAGCTGAACGCGTCGTTGGGCTCCAGCTCGACGACCTTCTTGGCGTGGGTGATGGCCTTGTCGGCCTCAGCGAGGTCGGCGTAGAGCTTGGCGAGCATGTTGTGACCGATGGCAAAGGCGGGATCGAGCCCCACCGCTTCCTCGAGCTTGGCGACGGCTCCGGGCTTGTCTCCGGCATCGCGAAGGTCGACGGCGGCATCATATAGTTCATTGGCGGTCGGCATCAGACCTGTTCCTGAGTGTTGAGAGATTGGGGATTCTCCAGTCTTGGAGTTCGCCGGTCACATTGTAGGGCAGGGGGGTGGCCGCTGGCCAGACTTTCGGAATCCCAGAGCCTCTTTCTTTTGAGTTGCCGATTGGGTGGGTTCTCTTCTCCTTCTCCTTGAGGGAGAAGGTGGCCGGAACGGCCGGAGGAGGGCCGAAAGCAAACCAGGGACACTCCCACCCTCATGCGCCCCACCGGGGCGTGAGCAGGCCACCCCGCTTCAGGTGCTTCTTCTCGTCCGGGTCGACGTCTCTCCCCTGGTGATCGACCACGTAGTTGTAGGCAGTGAGGAGGGATCCCCCGGTGCCACACGCGGGGGGGTGCCCACGGTGTCGGCAGCGGTCGAGCGGGCGCGATCGACGATCGCCTTGATGAGTTCTCGGGGCGTGAAAGACTGCCCCGCGCCTTTGGGGCTTTCCGCGGCACTCCTCGCCAGCAACCCTTCGTAAATGTCGCCCTTCACGTCGGCCTGCATCGACATCCAGTTCTCGGGCTCGATCGGGTCGACGATCAGGCGACGGAGCGTAACGGGGTTCTGAATGTCGGGATTCGCCTTCTTGAAGACCTCTCCGAGCATCCCCGACTGGGAAGAGCAGGAAGGTGATCTGCTCGACGTGGGCCATGTAGGAGAGCCCGTCGACCCGGAGGGCGTGGGCGAAGTTCCAGGCGCTCAGCCGGTACGTTGTGTCGATCCAGCGCCCCAGGGGCCCGTCACGCATGAGAGCCAGGACGACGTTCGTGTCCAGGAGAAACCGGCCTGGCTCAGGGCGCAATCCATTTCCTTCAGCCACGCCTCGACCTCCTCATCGGTCTCGTCCCCCGGCCACTGGCCAATGATCGCAGCCACGCCCCGCTTGTGCCTTTGCTCGTGGAGGACGCACCGAAGGTCAAACCTCCTGCCATTCGACCTCGGCAGTCGCGCGACGAAACTGTCTCTGTCAGTCGCCTCGCGGACTTGGTCGGCCTCGGACCTTAGAGCGTTTTTCGGGTCGATAGCTCACCGTAGTCCCGGCGCGCCGGGAGACGGCCGGAGCATTTGGTCCGCACAGCGGACCCTACGATATTTGATCAGTGCGCAAGCCGACTGTAAACCGCTCTAGAAGCGAGCCGGAGGCCCGAAAGACCGCCCGCCCCGAGACGAGAACGGGGCGGCGCAAGAGCGGCGAGAGGGGCACCCGCGGCCTCGGCGGCTTTCAGGCGCGCGCCGGCTTTCGAGCCCAGGATGGCGGGGTTGTCCACGGTGTAGATGACGATGTTCGTGTCCAGGTAGATCAACATGCCTGGTTCTCACGGGAGCGGCGGCAATCGTCCTGAAATCACTCGATTTCTCGCATGCGATCGTCCCACTCGCCCCGAAGGGTAGTCAGGTCGACGTCGATCTCGTCCCTGGTCCGTCCGACGACCCCACGCGCGGCCTGGCGTTGGTGAATCCGATCGAGGACTTCACCAATCGTGCCGAGCGCGGAGAGCGATTCCGGGATGGTCTCGACCGTCACCCGCACTCGGCCGGGCGGCAAGTCGAGCCGTTCGTTCACTTCGAGCGTACCATCCGGTCTCAGTGTCCCTTCGACAACCACCTGTGCTGGATTCATGATGATCGGGCCTCTGGAGCGGATCAAGGCGCAGCCCACTTTAATTATACCCGACGGGCCCACACGCTCCCCATAGGGTCATGGCGGTGAGATCGTGTTTTGTGTTTCATGGTTTGTACTGCATATGACAGCGAGATGCCAAACACGAAACACCAAACACAAGAAGCCAGGACGGCGCGGCGTTTGCCGCACAATTCCTTCGCGGATGGAGCATCCCGATCCGGCCCCGTATTTCCGCGAGAGGAGAGCCAATCATGATCACCACGTCCACAACGCGCGAGCATCCAACGGCAGCCGATGATCCCCGCCAGCGCGCCGGTCCGGGCGTTGAGGAATACAGAGACTGGAGCGACGCGACCGCGGTGCAGGCCGCCGAGGAGCGGCTGGGGATCGGTTCGCACAGCGGACCCTACGACTGCCCACTCGCCACTAACCACTCGCCAGAACTGCCGCACGCGTGTTAGGGTGTCGCGTAGAATGGAATAAATTCCGTTCTACTTGCCGGCCGGGCGCGTGCGAGCGCGCGACTGGAATCCGTCCGTTCCGATTCGACTGTCCTCAATCACGAGTCTTTTCCATGTCGATCGAGACTCCCTGCGCCCTGGACCGAGCCCGCTACAAGGCTTACACCCGGCTTCTCCCCTTGATCTTCCTCTGCTACGTGATCGCTTATGTCAACCGAGTCAACGTGGCGATCGCCAAGCTGACGATGTCCAAGGACATGCCTGCCTTTGACAACGGGGTCATCGGCTTTGGGTTTGGAGTGTTCTTCATCGGCTATTTCTTGCTGGAAATCCCCTGCACGCTCATGGTCGAGAAGTGGAGCGCCCGCAAGCTGATCTGTCGGATCATGGTCACCTGGGGAATCATAGCGGCCCTCACGGCTTTCGTGAAGACCCCGTTTCAGTTTTACGCCGTCCGGTTCGGCCTGGGGCTGGCCGAGGCCGGTTTTTTCCCTGGAGTGATCGTCTACCTGACGCACTGGTTCACCAGCCGCGACCGCGCCCGTGCCCTGGCATGGTTCTTCGTCGCCACGCCAATCGCCCAGATTATCAGCCCCAAGCCCACCTCCTGGCTCCTGCATATCGGTCGGGAAGGAAATCCGCCGATCCTCGGTCTCGTGGGCTGGCAGTGGGTCTACATTGTCTGGGGAATCCCGGCGGTGGTGCTCGGAGTCCTGGTCTTCGTTTTCTTGGCTGACCGACCCCGGCATGCGAGCTGGCTTGAGCCCGACGAGTGCGAGGCGCTGGAGAAGGAACTGGAGCAGGAACGACACCAGCACGCCAAGCACATGACCGTGGCCGAGGCCTTCAGTCATCCCAAGGTGTTGCTGTTGACGGCCGCTTACCTTTGCGTCGTGACCGGCAACTACGGGCTGGAATCCTTCCTGCCGAGCATCTTCGAGAAGTGGTACAAGATGAAGATCGACGACGTGACCTGGTTGATCATCATCCCACCGATCGGCTCGCTCGTGGGCCAACTCTTCATCGGCTGGAGCTCGGACCAGTCCCGCGAACGTCGGTTGCATGCGGCGATACCGATCCTTCTTGGGGTCGCCGCCCTCTGCGGAACCCTACTTTCCCGCGACCCGCTCTGGCTGATTGTCGGCCTGTTCACCGTGGCGCTGACTGGATCGAAGGCCTACATGCCGGCCTTCTGGTCGCTCCCCAGCCTCTTCCTGAGCGGGTCGGCGGCGGCCGGGAGCATCGGACTGATCAACTCGGTCGGCAACCTGGGCGGGTTCATCGGCCCCACGGTTCTGGGCTACGTCGAGAAATGGACCGGCTCGTTCGCGGGAGGAATCATCTGGCTGGCCTTCTCGATGTCCGCCTCGGCGGCCATCATCTTGACCCTGGGCCTGGGGCATCGCGAGCCGGTTGAGAAACCCCTGGGCATGCCGGACGAGTCCGAGGCCTTGCTCTATCCCGGCGTGGCACCCCCTGAGTCCTTAGGTCCTTGAGTATCGTAGGGGGCGAGCCGTCGTTGACCCCGTCGGAACTGCTTGAGCAATCCAACGCCATCGTTGAGCCGACGTGATGTCAAGAGTACCCGGGAGACATTCTCACGACGACCCGGTCACGACGCGCCAGATCATCTCGGCAACGACCACGTAGGCGTTGCTCCAGCTCTCCTTGGTCCCACCAGCGCGTTGAACACATAGAGAGAGGGAAGCGTGACCAACAAGGTCAAGTCAAAGAGCGCGGGGACTTTCACCATGCTGGCCACCACCTGCATGACATGAGCTCCCCGGGGGGAAAAGAGGGCGAACGTGCCGATGCAGACCCCGGAGACCATCCCCAGCGCGACGATCACCAGCGACAGCCGCACGGGATCAATGTCGATGGCCCGCCGCTCGAGCGATGACGGCCCCGTCACCTCGCCCCGCAGCAGCCGGTCCAGCTCGGCGAAACCCTGGCCGATCGTCGGCCGAGACGAACTTCGCGTCGATGGAATGTTCTCTATGCCAATGCCTCATGCTGCCCAATTCAGAGAGGGATGTTTTCTGTACTTTGCAATGCAAAGCGTATGGTGTCAAGACTGTTTGGCTCATGTCCCCAGATCGGTGGCGAGCCCGGGAAGGGCACCGCAACCCATGATGAAACGAGGGCTTGCGCCTGACTGG
>JBMFUH010000119.1:0-11162 GCA_049966735.1 Isosphaeraceae bacterium | reverse complement strand
CGGACCCTACGATATTCAATGAGTGCGCAAGCCGACTGCAAACCGCTCTAGAGCGCTTTCCCCTTGAGTGGCACACAGCCGGCAAGGCAAGCGGCCACGATCATACCTTCTCTCCCTGGGAGAAAGGTATAGTGGGCCCCAAGCTTCGCGGGACCAAACCAAGAGCAATCTTCCGGGCGCCGCTGGAAATGCGCCACGGGCTGGCGTAGATTCTGCGCTGGATGAGCCGTTCTCGACGAACGAGGAGACGCTCACCATGGCCAGCATCAGGAACGCCGAACGGATGGCGACGGACGTTCAAGACGTGGATGAACACCAGAGGACGTACCCTCAACGAGCGAAGGAGGCACGCCATGAGCGCAGCCAGAGACACGACAGGCCGGGATGAAACCATCTGCCGCCGATGTTCAGCATCGGCATGTCCGGGAGCGACGCGTCGCGAATTCATTCTCGCCAGCGGCGCGTCCGCGCTTGCGGTCGGGGCGCTGGGGATGGCACGCCCGGCGTGCGGCGCCGAGGAGCCGAAGTCGCTCCTCACGCCGCTCGCCAAACCCATCAAGAAATGCTTGCTCCGGGTGGTGTGGGTTGGCAAGGAGGCCGCGCCGGCCGAGGCGGCGTTGTTGACGAAGGCCCTGGTCGGGACGGCCCGGAAGCTGGATATCAACCTGGACGTGGGGCCAACGACGACGGGCTCGCCCGACGGACTGTTGATCGTCGCGCTCAATGGCCAGTTGAACGAGGCGATGGCCGAGGTCGTGAGGGGCGGGACGGCGCCGGCGGTTGTGTTGTGCCCGCGCGGGCAGGGACCGGCCTCGGGCTCGGTCTGGCAGTTGAGCCAAAGCAAGGCGGGGCTGCTGGTGGGGACTTCCAAGGACGAAGACGACGTGGTCTACGGCCTGCGGATGTTGCACGCCGCCTGGAAGGTGAAAGGCAACGCCCGCACCTTCCGCCTTTCGTTCAAGTTCAAGGCATACGCGGAGGCCGAGAAGGAGGTCCGGCACGACAAGGCGGCCCAGGAAGAGGCCCAGGCGTTTGCCGACTACTACATGAAGGAGGCCGTGGAGATCCGTCGGTCGACGTGGAACGACCTCGTCAACGCGGGGCTGGTCTACGTCTGCTTGCGCCGGATCATGGCGGCCAACAAGTTCGACGGCATTGGTTTGGGAGAGTGCCTCCAGTCTTACATCGTGTCGGGCACGAACCCGTGCATGCCGGCCCTCCGACTGCTCGACGAAGGCTTGCCGGCGGCCTGCGAGGGAGACATGAGCGGCCTCGAGGTCCAGTTGCTGACCCACTGGTTGTTCGGGCGGCCAGCCTTCATCGGCGAGGGACAACCGACGCTGCGGAACACCCGGATCAGCGCCCACTGCACCTCGGCGACCAGGTTGAATGGTTACGATCGGCCGCCCGAGCCATTCGTGTTGATGCCCCATTCGGAAACCGGGCGGGGCGTCGCGCCCCAGGTCAAGTGGAAAGTCGGCCAGGAGGTCACGATCTTCCGCGGCGGGCGCAGGCTGGGCACCGGACATCTCGTGTCCAACTCCATCCAGCCGCCCAACGGGGGTTGCCGGACCTCGATCGAGTACATCGTCGACGGGATGGCCGACGTGGGCCGCACCGGCACCGGCCTCGGCGTACCCCATAGCGAGGTGGTGTACGGCAACGTCGAGAGAGAGATGGATGCCTTCTGGACCCTGGTTGAAGGGAAGCCGCCGCTCAAGTACCGGGACGCCCCCGCGCTGACCCGGGCCGGGACCGAGGCGCCCTCCGAAACCTTCTCCGAAATCCCCAGTTGCGCCTGTTGTCGCTGGGCCCATTCCCCGCGCGCATGAGGAACTTATCATATAGAAAGGAAATCATCATGAAGACGAACGACAGATCGAAATGCCGGCCCGCTGTCGGTGGGAGGAATCGGACGTCGCCGCGAGCCGTGGTTGCTTGGGTCTCCTTGTGCCTGCTGGCGGCGTATGGAATCGACCGCACGGCGGCGGCGGGCGATGTACGGTCCGCCGCACAGCCGGCCCAGAAACCGCTCTTCTGGGTCGAGGTCCCCAATTGGACCGGCGACGATCACAACTGGGGTGGGCCCTACGATGGTCCTACGGCGTGGCGCTTGTGCCTGAAGATCATGAAAAGCGAAGCGACCCGTCTGGGAATCGAACTGAGCACCGACGCCAGGAGAATGAAGGCATGCGACGGCGGTCTTTCCTTGAGTCCGCAGAGCCCCCCGGCGAACATGCCCTTCATCGATGTGCTCTTCCAGGGCCACCGCGTGTTTTTCGACGCGTTCTCCAAATCCTGGAATTTGAAGCGAAAGCACTACCTGCTGGCCTCCACGAACGATCCGGAATGGTTGAGGACGGGCCTGCGCCTGCTGAAGACTGCCTGGCAACTGAAACAGGCCCGCGTCTGCGTGGTGACCGACGCGGACGGGGCGGCCGATACCGTGCATCCGCAACTGGGCACGACGTTTCACCTCGTGCCCTCCGCGCGATTGGATGAGGAGATCCGCAAGGTCAACGACCAGGAAGCCGCGGCGGTGGCCGTGGACTACATGCATCAGGGCCGGATGGTCGGCACGATCGAAGGGAGCAACGGTTATCAAAAGATGCCGCCGGACGGCAGCGGTTATCCCAGGTTGCGCGAGGAGAAGATGGACCCCGTCCGCTCCGAGAAGGCGAAGCGAGGCGTCATCGTGGCGGCCCGGTTCTATCTCGCCTGCCGGAACCTGCTGGCGGCCGAGAACTGCCAGGCCCTGACGCTCGACAATCAGGCGAAGTATGGGGCCGCGCCCGTGCTGGCCTTCTCGGGACTGGCCGACAATGGCATCGCCGCGGCGTTTGACCGCGATGCCACCTTGATGCTGCTCATGACCGGGGCTCTCCTGGAGCGGCCGGGGTTCGCCCATGGGCCGCTGGCCAAGAAAGGTAAGAACATGTTTCTGGCCACCTCTTTCACCTGCCCGACACGGTTGGACGGTTACGACGCGGAACCGCGGGCGTCGTTCAGCTTCGGGACCGACGCGCGCGGCAAAGACCTGGGCCTTCAGGTGCGCTGGCGCAAAGGCGAGACAATCACCCGATTGCAACTGAAAAACTCGAAAGTCCTGATGACGAGGGGCAAGGTGTGCTACACCGACATCAGGCTCAACGACGGCTACCGTACGGCCGTGGCCATTGAGCTGGAGGACCAGCCCGGCTGTCCCGCGCCCGACGCCGCCAACTGCGTGATCGTGTACGGCGATTGCGCCAATGAGATGAGCTGCCTCGCCCGACTCGTGGACCTGGATTTTCCCGCCCTCGCCGGGGTCCTGGTGCCCAGGTGAGCCGTTGTAACGTGCCCCACAGTCTGGCCGCGCCCGCCCGCGTGGGTATCCTGAGATTGACCACTCAACCGCCCGGCACGAATCGATGACGACCAGACTTTCCGACGACCTCCGGCGGGCCGTCGAGGAACGTGGCGGAGCACCTGTCTACCTCGTCGACTCCGCCACGAACGCCACGTACGTGTTGATGCGGGCTGAGCAGTTCGAGAGGCTGAGGGCCGTCCTCGACGCCGATGACATTGAGGCGATGTATCCACTCTTCGCGGACATCGAACCGGATGACTGGGAGGACATCGACTGTTACGATCGACACCCATGAAGCGCGGTGACGTTGTCCTTCTCGATTACCCCTACGCTGATGGAAGCGGGCCCAAAATCCCCCCGGCGCTCGTCGTCCAGAATGACCGGGACAATGGGCGCCTGACGAATACGATCGTGACGCTCGTCACCAAAAACCTGACTCGTGCTCACGAACCAACACAACTGGTCATTGATGTGTCCACGCTGGATGGACAGTGATCCGGATTGAATCAGACTTCGGCCGTTACCTGCGGGGACCTTTTTACCGTGGCGCGGACCAAGATCCGCCGCGTCATCGGCAGCCTCTCGCCGGCGACGATGAGTCGGATCTGCGCCCGCCTGAAGGCCGCTCTTGAACTGCCGTAAGGTTGACGTCCCCACCGGCCTGTGAGTCAATGGGTAGAGGAGCCGATCCGACGGACGAGTCCAAAAAGGAAGGGGAGAAGCGACCATGTCCACAGCGACAACGACCGAATCGACGGCGAGCCCGCCGCCATGGGTTCCGTCGCCGCTCTACCGATTGACGCTGGAGAAATACGAGTCGCTGATCGCCTCGGGCTTCTTGAGCAAGCGGGACGACGTCCACCTGATCAATGGATACCTGGTGAACCGGATGCCCGAATCGCCCCTGCGAGGCGCCATCCGCGAAGCGGTCCGCCTGGCTATCGAGGCGCTCCTGCCGGCTGCGTGGCATACCCGTGGCGGGAAGGGGCTGCGAATCCCCTCCCAGGTCAGCCTGCCGCGTCCGGACCTCGCCGTCGTGCGTGGCGTGCCGCGGGACTACATCGCCCGGTACCCCGAGCCGGCCGACACCGCGCTGGTCGTCGAGGTGTCCTATACGAGCCTAAACGAAGACCGGGCGCTGGCCGACATCTACGGCGCCGGTGGCGTCCCGGTCTACTGGATCATCAACCTGGTCGACGGCCAGATCGAGGTCTACTGCCACCCGGGGCCTCACGGTTACCAGACGCACGAGGTCCTCGCCCCCGGCCACGTGCTGCACGTGGCGTTGGGTGGAGTCGAGATCGGCGCAATCGAGGGGCCGACATCCTGCCCTGACGGAGCTGAATCGCCCATGCTCACCCCGGTCCCCAAACCGCTTCCCGTGGGGACTGGATGTTGACCGGCAACACGCGGGGCTTTCTCCAGATTGTCCAATCAGCGACGGTTAATAGCAACGTCCCTATTGTGCCGACCAATGTCCCTATTGTGCCGACTCGTCTTGCCGATGCACCCGCGTCTGTTTGCCCTCACGCGCAATTCGGTTCAAAATCGAAGGAAATGCGTGGGTCCCAGGAGTGAACGGCCTCGATGCCATAGAGTTGGCAAAAAGCGCGGAGCGTCCGCACGTGGTCACCGTAGACCTGCAAGACGTGAAAGCCCGCGACTTTGTGGGGATCGTCCTCTGCGCCTTCGACGATCGCCCCGGTATTGGTGATGCAGGCGGCCGAGGGGGGGCTATCGTAGTTACAGACCACCTTGGCCCGATCCACCAGCAGAAGGTCCGGGCGCTGGAAGCGGACGAGGGTGAACACCTGCCCGATCCGCCAGAGCACCTGCGGCGAGACCCAGTGACCGCCCGCGTGATGGGCTCGCAAGATGTACTCCGCGGGCGGTTGGTTGAAGCCGTCGAGCCGCGTCGGACAGTTGCAGTGGGCGTTGGCAAACAGATTCCGCGCCGTGTCGACCAAGGGGTCGGCCATGAAACCGGGGCGGTGAAGCAGGTTGTGCGCCAGCATCGCGGTCACGGCGGAGCCGATGTCGGCCTCACAGCCGGCCACGATCCCTTCGTCCATCAGCCGCATGAACCCGATACAGGGTGTCCCGACCTGGCCGCACAGGTTCAGACAGACCGTGGTCAAGGCGTCGGCGCCGTGCTCGGCCAGCAGGCGCCTCGAGGCGAAATAGTGCCGCGCCGCGTGCAACACATCGTCGCGAGTGACTTCCTTGACCGCCTTGGCGTGCTGCATGGTCTCGGCCGCCAATCGACGGACGGCATCGTCCACCGGCACGTCCTTGTAGCACTTGACGTACTCCTCGTCGGCAATGAACTTCAGCTTCGTTCCCAAGGGACCGAAAACGTCGCCCTGGAAGACCGTCCCTTGGTATTGATTTCGGCCCACGACCAGGAGCGTGCTCTGCTTGAGGTTGGCGGCGGCCTTGACCAGCTCCAGTCCCGGTCGGACGTCGCCGATGTCCAGCGAGCTGGTCAAATGGAAGCCGGGCTTGTGAGCGATCGGGGCCGTGTTCATCGTGAAGCTGGTGCCGATCTGGGTGAAGACGAGTGTGGGCAGATCGAGGGCCGCGAAGAGTTTCTGGGCCCGGTCCCAGAGGCTGTAGATGCCCATCGGTAGGATCATCAAAGCGTCGGGACGGTGGGCCTTGGCGGCCTGGATGAACCGGGCGACGCCCGCCTCGTCAGTCACCATCGCGTCGGCCAGGTCGACATCGATGCCCAGCTCCTGGCCCATCGCCTGGAGTTTCCGCGAATACTCGCGGCACGCGGTGTCGTTGTTGAAGCCGTGGCCAGGCCAGCCGCCCGCGACGGCCGCCGGGTGCCGCACATAGCCCACCTTGAGCCTAGGCCGCTTCTTCGCGGGTGGCGGAGGAAGCGGGCCAGCGGCCTCGGCGTGTTGTCCCGCCACGCCGAGCGCGGCCCCGGCCACAGCCGCGAGTTCGAGAAAGCCGCGACGGCTGAGGTCTCCGCAAAAGGCCGGATGGTGCAGTGGGCAAAGACCGAAGCGCTCGTGCTCGTCCTTCATGGTTGTTCTCCTTCGTCGAGATTCACCGGGGCCTTGGGCCGGTTGCAAGGCTCTCCTTGATGCCGGACGATTGCCCCATGTTAACCCGCTCCAAGTTCGATATGCAACATACCGCTGGTATTGCCCAAGCTGCCCTCCTTTCCCCAAAACGATCACTGTTCCCTTTGCGCCAGACTTAAAAAAACGGATAGCCATTTATCGCTTGTTCCTCGCGGCCGGGTCGCGGAAGATCAGAGCAGCTCGAGCCGCACCAGAGCAATGCCCCAGCGGGGCAAGCTCAGTGAGACAGTGCCGCGGTCGATCAGGGGACGCTCTTGTCGGCTGTCCAGCACGACGCCGGAATCGAGACTGGCGGCCGAGAGCACCCTCGTCGTCGCGCCTCGGAGTTCCGGAATTCCCTCCAGGCTGAGCTGGATTCGCCGATCGCTGGCCGGATCGAGATTGACGATGGTCACGACAGCGGTCCGGGCGGAGCGGTCCAGGGAGGCGAAAACATCAAGACTTAATTGATAATACAATGTCTTCACCTGTATCAACCGGTTGCCATGATGCGCCCGGTAGAGCGCGAAGACTTGCCCGACGGGCGTGAGTCGGGCCTTATCCGGTCGGACGTCGATCGCGCCTTCGTTCACCGGCTCGAAGTAGGCGGCCATCGTCAGCCCCAGCGGGCCGGCTTCACGGCAGAGCATGTTGAGCATCGTGGCCGCGTAGAGGCCGTCGAT
Source organism: Isosphaeraceae bacterium (assembly GCA_049966735.1). Lineage (GTDB taxonomy): Bacteria > Planctomycetota > Planctomycetia > Isosphaerales > Isosphaeraceae > Aquisphaera. The sequence goes on along the minus strand of JBMFUH010000119.1, from coordinate 4,053 downwards.
CGGCCCCACGCGCCAGGTGTGCTCAAACGGCCTGGTGAACCAGTCGTGCCAGACATTCCACTCGTCAAAGCCGATCTCGAGCTGCTGACCTCGCTGGAGCCGATCCGCGGCCTGACGCACGGTACGCAGTCGGGGCAAGAGCGATCCGGCAGGGACTTTCAAGAGCCGTGCCAGCTCCGCGGGTTCGGGACGGGGCTCGTGCGCCTTTCCCTCGGGGGCGTAGTCGTGCTCGCTGATCAGGTCGAAGTGGGCGGCGCCGCTGGCGAGCAGGGTCGCGTCCCAGTCTCCCCACAGCCCCGAGGCAAGCAGGCGAATCGTCGGATCGGCCCGCTTCATCGCCGCCGCGTAAACCCCGATGCGCCGGGCGTACGTCTTCGGGTCGCAGTGAACCCCACCCATCCAGCCGCCCCAGACCTCGTTGCCCAGCGACCAGTATTTGACGTGATAGGGTTCAGCATGCCCCCGCTGGGCGCGGACTTTCCCCCAGGCGGTGTCTGCCGGACCGTTGCAGTACTGCACCCAGGCGGCGGCGTCCGCGGGAGGCGTCAGGTTCGGGTCGAGGTTCAGGCTGATGCTGGGCTCGGCGCCCAGCTCGCGGCAGAGGGCCAGGAACTCATCGGTACCGATCTCGTGAGCATCGATATTGTCGGCGAAAGGTTGCGTCTCGTGCCAGGTAATGGCGATGGGCGGGCGCAGGTCGACCGGCAAGAGCCCGTCCTGCCAGCGATAGTCGCGAGTAAAGTTTCCCCCCGGCCAGCGCAGCAGGGGGACAGACATCTCCTTGAGCAGCGCGACCACATCGCGTCTCAACCCGTGGAAATGGTCGCCAGGCAAGAGTGACGCGGCGCCCAGCCAGAGCAAGCCCGGACCATCAAAGAGGATCTCCAGCTTGGCGGAGGGATCGGTCCGCGCCGGCTTGATGCGGCAGATCCGGTTGCGCCAGGGGCCTGGTGCAAGCCTGAATAACATCTCGGCGTGGACCAGACTTTCGCTCTCATCGACAACCTGGACAATGAGCGCGAGCTCGCGCTCGGTCTTGAGCCAGAGGCCCAGCTCGTATTCCTTGCCCGCTTGCAAGCAGAAACCGCGCTGGCCGATCCCAGCCCGAGCGTGACCGGTGATCTTGATCCACTGGGACTGGCGGCCGACGAAGACGGTGGTTGCGTCAAGGGTGAACTCAGCGGATGTCGGGTTGATTCCGTACCAGTGCGCGGCAACGCCGTCAGGCGCGGGCTGACCCCGGACCATCTTACGTCCGTCGGGGCCGTCCGCGCTTATGGGCCCGGCAAACTTGCGGTTGGCCAGCATCTGCGCCGACAGCCCCTGCCAGACGGAATGCCGGGTGTGCTCGAGATTGTGGCCGAACAGGAGCGGCGAAATCACTGGCCCGGGATGTTGGGCGTCGATGACGATCGAATCGGCCGACCGTGCCTCGGTTGCAAAGCATGGAAGGGCGACGAGAAGACAGCAGAAGTAAGGACGCCGCATCGCGAGGACTCCCTCCGGAATGAGCGAACTTCGCCAGTCGATCGGTTCATCCTAGCGCCGCGTCCAGCGCGACGCAATGTGTCGGAGAGGGCCTTCTTTACCGACAAGATTGGAATCTCGTCCCACGATCGGAGCGCGGACGCGGCGTTGGCATTGCGGTCCCGCTCGGGGAGTCGCTACGCTTGAAGACGATGTTTCGGATGTAGGAAAGGACTGTAGCGAGCTGCTCATGATTGACTGGACGCCGCTGGCCGACTTGATCGAGACCCACGACCGTTTTCTGTTGACGACGCATGTGCGGCCCGATGGCGATGCGCTCGGGTCGGAAGTGGGAATGGCGGGGCTCTTGCGGCAAAAGGGAAAAGACGTCCGGGTGGTGAATGTCAGTTTCACACCGCCGCGGTATGACTTCCTCGATCCCGACGGCTCGCTGTTCGCGCATTTTGGCACGCAAGTGCGGCCCGGCGAGCTGGCCGACCGCGAGGTCGCTTTGATCCTCGACCTCTCGGCCTGGAACCAGCTTGGCGACATGGCCGGCTTCATCCGCGACTTTACCGGCCCGCGTGTGGTAATCGATCATCATGTCAGCGAAGATGATATGGGAGCAATCTTTTTCAAGGACACCTCCGCCGAGGCGACGGGGTATCTGGTGATGTCGGCCTTGAGCGCCCTGGGGGGAACGTTCACGCGGGAAGTCGCCACGGGGCTCTTGACGGCAATCGCCATGGACACCGGCTGGTTCCGGCACACGAATACCCAACCGCGCACCCTCCGCGCCGCGGCCGAGCTGATCGAATCCGGAGCTGATATCGCCGGGATTTACCGCGACCTGTTCGAGCGCAACACCCTCGGCCGGCTGCGGCTCATCGGGACAACCCTCTCCGGGCTCAAGGTAGAGCAAGGGGGGAGGCTCGCCTACGCGACGATCTCGCGCGACGACATGGAACGGACCGGGTCGATTCCCCCAGACTCGGAAGACCTGATCGATTTCACGGTCAGCCTGCGCGGGGTCGACGTGGGACTGCTCTTCATCGAGCAGGCCAAGGGCGGCGTCAAGGTCTCGTTCCGCTCGCGCAACGGCCTGGACTGCGCCAGGCTGGCGGCCGGCCTGGGCGGAGGCGGTCATCGCGCGGCGGCCGGCGCGACGCTCTCCGGCAGCATGGTCGACGTTGTCGGCCGCGTCCTGCGTGCTGTTCGACAGGCCCTTGATCCCGCCGCACTTGCCGCGCAAGGATAGATCATTGTGGTGGTGGTTGCCACCGGAACTTCCTCACGATCCGGCATCCTCGGACTTTGACGATGCCCGTGCGCCCCGCCTGTTTCCCAATTGTTCCGACCAGTTTTTCCGAGGCGGACCTTCCTTTCGGAAGGCCCCTTCCCCCGGAGTGATCGCTCATGACACGCCGTGATTTCCACCGCTATGGCACCATTGTCCTGGGAGGCATGGTCAAGCTGGCGCTTGCCGTGCCGGCGGTCGCCTTCCTGGCTTCTCCCCTGCGCAAGCTCGCGGCGAGCGGGGACGATTCGTTCGAGACGCTGACCAGCCTGAGCCAGCTCACGGTGGGAGTTCCTCGGTCGTTCGCGATCATCAGGGACCGCACCGACGCCTGGGTCAAGTATCCCCGCGAGCCGGCGGGCTCGGTCTGGCTGATCCGCCAGCCCTCCGGTGCCAACCCGGAGGTGATCGCCTACACCGCCGAGTGCCCGCATCTGGGCTGCGCGATCAACCTCTCGGCAGACCAGAAGACGTTTTTCTGCCCCTGCCACACCAGCTCGTTCGACCTGGAAGGGAAACCGCAGAACCAGGTGCCGCCCCGACCCATGGACCGGCTCGATGTCGAGCTGACCGGCGACCCCGACCCCAGGGTTCGGGTCAAGTTCCAGCGGTTCCGGTCCCTTGCCGAGGAAAGGATCCCCCTTGCGTAACTTCATCGCCGACTGGGTCGACGACCGGATCGGCTATCGGGCGCTCTGCCGCAAGTACTCGGGCGAGATCATCCCCGGCGGCGCCCGCTGGCGGTACATCTTTGGCACCGGCATCTTCTCCATCTTCCTGATCCAGGCCTTCACCGGCCTCTTGATGATGACCGCGTACAGCCCCTCGACGGCGAGCGCCTGGGGAAGTGTTTACTACATCAATAACGTCATGTGGATGGGCTGGTTCATCCGCGGGCTGCACCACTTCGGCGCGTCGGCCGTGATGGTGCTTGTTCTCCTGCACCTGATCCAGACGCTCCTGGCCGGCGCTTACCGCCAGCCCCGCGAGTTCAACTGGTGGCTGGGCCTGGCAATGCTGGTGCTGGTGATCGGTTTCGGCCACACCGGCTACCAGCTCCCCTGGGACCAGAAGGGCTACTGGGCCACCAAGGTGGCGACCAACATCATGAGCGGCGTCCCGGTGATCGGCCCCTACATCAAGACGATCGTCGTGGGGGGAACCGAATACGGCAACCAGACGCTCACACGCTTTTATGGACTACATGTGGGCATCTTACCCGTGCTCATGTTTCTCTGCCTTTGGGCTCATGTCGCGCTGGCGCGGAAGCATGGCCTGACGACCCCGGC
>JBMFUH010000118.1:0-11258 GCA_049966735.1 Isosphaeraceae bacterium | reverse complement strand
AGCGGACCCTACGATATTCAATGAGTGCGCAAGCCGACTGCAAACCGCTCTAGGGTTCAATTTTCAACACCCCAGGGCTATACTACCGCTTCATGGGAGCTTTGACGCATCCCCAAGCGGAATCTCACCAACCAAGAGCGGTTGTTGATCGCGGAGACGACAATGAAAAACGCCTCGATGTTCGCGGCGATCTTGCTGTGGGCGGGAGTGACCGGAACGGCGCAGGAAGTCTTGCACCGGAAGGTGATTCCCTCCGGCGGGGGGACGCGGCAGGTCTCGGACGAGGTGATGGCCCGCGTTTTTGCCGAGGTCAAGACGCCGTTCAAGTATGGAATCGTGATCCGGGGCGAGGAGGGGGACGCTGTCGATTGCCCGAGCGTTTTTCGACACGCCGGCCACTGGTACATGGTTTACATCCGGTTGAACAAGGTGGGCTACGAGACTCAGCTCGCCACGTCCGACGACCTCCTTTCCTGGCGGACGCTGGGTAAGATCCTTCCCTTTCGCCAGGGGACCTGGGATGCACGTCAGGCCGCCGGCTTCATCGCGCTGGAGGGCCCCGACTGGAATGGTTCGCATCAGCTCCGGAAGTTCGACGGCAAGTACTGGCTGAGCTATTGCGGCGGAGCCCTGCCGGGATATGAGACCGACCCCCTGGCCATCGGGATCGCCTGGACGCATGAGCCGGACCAGCCCCGGGAGTGGACCCGGCTGGATCGCCCCGTGCTCAGCAAGGATCAGCCCGACGTGCGCGACTTCGAGCGCCTGACCCAGTACAGATCAAACATCATCCTCGATCGAGCCGAGACGCTCGGCTATCCGTTTGTCATGTTCTACAACGCCAAGACAGTCTCCGGATACGAGCGGATCGGCATGGCTGTCTCGCGAGACATGAAGATCTGGCTGCGCTATGGCAACGAGGCGGTCATCGACAATGGCAAGGGAATCTCCGGCGACCCCCAGATCGTGCGGTTGGGCGACGTCTGGGTGATGTTCTACTTCGGCGCATTCTGGAAGCCGGCAGCCTTCGACACCTTCGCGTGCTCGTATGACCTGGTCCACTGGAAGAAGTGGGATGGGCCAGACCTGGTGCGGCCCTCCGAACCCTGGGACAAGCAGTTCGCCCACAAGCCGTGGCTGCTCAAGCACGAGGGAGTCGTCTATCACTTCTACTGCGCCGTCGGAGACCGGGGCCGGGTCATCGCCCTGGCAACATCCCGCGACCCGCGAAAACACACGGAAGTGCACCCTGCAAAATGAAAACGGCCCCCTGCCGACTGCCCGCCGCTCACGGTCCCCCGAGCCCTGGATGGACCCATTCCTCGGTGCCGTCGGCCCAGATCTCTCGCTTCCAGATCGGGACGACTTCCTTGAGCGTGTCGATGAGCCAGCGGCAAGCCTCGAACGCCTCGTGGCGATGGGGGCAGCTCACGGCGATGACCACACTGATCTCGCCCAGGTCGAGCTGGCCGACCCGATGCACCACGGCGAGCTCGATGATCGGCCACCGGGCGCGGGCCTCTTGCTCGAGATCGGTCAGTTTCTTGAGAGCCATCTCCGGGTAGGCCTCGTACTCGAGCAAGAGGGTCTGCCTCGTACCCGTCATCTCGCGGACCGTGCCCAGAAACGTGCAGACGGCTCCTGCCTGATTTGATCGCACGCGCTCCGTGAGCGCCGCGTGATCGATGGGAGCCTCGGTAATCTCGATCATGGCGGAACCCTTTGAATCCTGGGATTGCAGGGCGGGGGACCGAGTGATTCTTGCCTCGTCACCCTCCGCTCACTGGTGGAATGACCGCGACGTTTGCTCCCGGCATGATGAGGGTGTAATCGGCCGCGTATTCGGCGTTCACCGCGATCATCACGCGAGGCGCCAGCTCCGCGAGCGCGGGATGTTGCAGGGCGAGAGCCAGCCTCAGATCGGCGACCGTCGTCGGCAACGCCAGCTCGACCTCGATCTCGGCGCGCCCCGCGCGCTGTTTGGCAACGGCAAAGAGGCGAACGTTCACGATCGTCCGCACGCGTCGCTGCCAGCGATCCAGATCCTCGGGCGTATTCAGATCGCTGGCCAGTTCCGGGTGCGGCAGCTCCAGATAGACGACCCGGTCTGGGTTTGCCGTCACCAGGGCGTTGATTCCTTGATCCACCGGGAGCGAGGAAATCTGGAGGGCGATGTCCCAGGGGAGAATGATCGGATGAGCACTTTTTCCGCCGGCGCGGGGGACGACGATCGAACCGAGATGATGCGACCAGTGGTCCAGAATCTGGCGGACGATTGCCGAGGTGATGCCGGGGCTATCGCCGGGAGTCAGCAGGAACGCGGCTGGCGGGCTTGCCGCGCCCAGGTGTTCGACGGCCAGCTCGACCGATTCCCTCATCTCGGGGGGACGTTTGGTGGGCGTGATGACCGCCGCGCCTGCCTCCTGGGCCGCGGCCGAGACGGGCGGGCCCTCGGCGGAATCGGCCGGCGGCGCCACGACGATCACCGGATCGGCGCCGCCGTCTCGCAGGGCCCGCACGACGCGCGCGATCAAGGGCTCGCCGTCAAACTCCAAGAGCAGCTTGGGCTGGCCCATCCGCCGGCTCTTGCCCGCCCCAGGTACCACGGCCGGAATGGAAAACGTGCTCATGACTTGCTCGCACCGCTAGGTCGCGGCGTCACGCCGAGAGAGCCCAGGTTGCGCCGGGCGATCAGCTCGGCGACGATGCTGATGGCGATCTCGGGCACGGTCTGCGAACCGATGTCCAGGCCCACCGGAGCCGCCACGCGCTCCAGATCGGCCTCGGCAATTCCCCCTTCGCGCAGATTCTCAAGAATGAGCTTGATCTTCCGCCGGCTGCCGATCAGGCCGACGTACGAAGCCGGTGTGGGCGCCAGATAGGAGAGCGCTTCCTGGTCGTGGCCGTGACCGCGCGTCACGATGAGCGCGAAGGTTTGAGGCGTCACCTCGAGCGACGAGAGGACGTCGTCGAAAGGCCCGACGATGATCCTCCGCGCGCTGGGAAACCGCTGGGCGTTGGCATACTGGCCGCGGTCGTCGACGACCCAGACGTCGAAATCGACGGTCGCGGCCAGACTGGCGACGGCTTGGCCGACGTGCCCCGCGCCGACGATCACCAGGCGGATCCGGGGCAGCGACGGAATCCAGGCCACGCCCCCGTGAACCTCCGGCCTGGGACGATTCGCCAGCGGGACGGCTCGCTCCGCCAGTTCCGCTGGAACCGATCCCTCGGGCCAGCTTGCCTGGCAGGTGGCGTCGGGGCCGAAGAGGAACCGCCGGCCCGCCTGAGCTCCTTCCACGCGCGTCGGGTCGACGATCGCGGCCTCGGTGAATCCCTCGCCGGCCTCGAGCAGTCGCAGCAACGTCCGGAAGTACGGCAGCGGATCGGGCCCGCGCAGGGCCTCGATGGCGACCACCATCTTGCCGCCGCAAATCAGGCCGTCGGCCCAGGCGTTGTCGTGATCGAGCACGAACGCCTGGAGAACCGCGCCGGTTTCCCCGAGCTGGCGAATGGCTCGCTGCTTCACCTCGTTCTCGACGCAGCCGCCGCCCAGTGTGCCCGTCTGGCCGCCGGCGGGATCGACGACCATCATCGCGCCGGCCTTTTGCGGCGTTGATCCCCGGGTCTCCACAACCTGGCAGAGGACCTGCTCGCGGTTCGCCTCCAGGGCGTTGATCAGCTTCAGGATCACGTCGCGCATGATAATCCGGGCAAAGTTAAACAGGGCTTTCGGATCTTCAGATCATTTCAGGCTATCGACTCGGGAAAGGGCTGGCAATGCAGCTCCAGCCGACGGTCGGTCGCGGGGTCGAACCACGACGCGCGGCGCAATTCAATCCGTGCAACCACGCGCTGGCCTTCATGGAATTTTCGGATGTCTGCTGTCTCCGCGAGGATCTTCTGCCCGTCAACATCGAGCGTCACCAGCAGCGACAGCCCCTGAAACTCCAGTCGACGGACCACGGCGGGCAGGCGCAAGCAGGCGTCGCGAGCGTCGGCCGTCGCGACCGATTCTTCCCCGAGGAGCGTTACCCACGGGGGCCGGATTCCCATCGCCAGCTTACAGGGCTCGCCCTGGGGCAGGGGATGATCGCTTCGATTGCCTTTCAGGGGAAAGCAGATCGAGCTGCCGTACTGCGTCGAGATCCGCAACGTGTTTTCGTCGCGAACGGCCTCGACCTCGACCAGGTTCATTCCCGGGCTGCCCACGAAGCCGGCGACGAATCGATGGGCCGGATTGGCGTAAATATGTTCAGGTGAACCTACCTGCATCAACTGGCCTTCGTGGAGCACGGCCACGCGATCGCCCAGGCTGAGCGCCTCGCCTTGATCGTGCGTCACATGGATCATCGTCGAGCCGAATCGCTGGTGGATCGCGAGCAGTTCGCCCCGAAGCGCCGCGCGGAGCGGGTCGTCCAGGTTCGAAAACGGCTCATCCAACAGCAAGACGCCGGGATTGCGCGCCACGGCCCGCCCCAGAGCGACCCTTTGGCGCTCCCCTCCGGACAGCTCGTCCGGCCGCCGCTTGAGGAGCCGGCCCAGACCGAGCATCTCGGCAATCTCCCCGGCCCGGCTTTGGCGCTCGCGGCGGCTTGCTCCCCTGGCCTTGAGGCCGAACGCCAGGTTTTTTTCCACGTTCAGGTGTGGATAGAGGGCGGGGTTTTGAAAGACCAACGCCACATCGCGCTGGTACGGCGGCACGCCGCGCGTGTCCTGGCCGCCGATCCGGATGGTTCCCTCGTCGGGTGTTTCCAGCCCCGCGATCAGGCGGAGCAGCGTGGTCTTGCCCGATCCCGAAGGACCCAGCACGGCCAGCCTCTCTCCCTCGCCGATGTGGAGATCCAGCGCGTCGAGCGCCGCCGTCCCCTTGCCATAGCTTCGCGAAACCCCACTCAGCTCGATCGACGATGACGACACATGACCCCCTTGCTGGCACGCATTGGTCTGGCGACTGTGAACGTTCGATCCATCCAGAATAGCCCGCCGGAGCCACCGCGTCTTGGTCCGATCGCCGGAGCCTTCGGTCGGCGTGATGAGGTTGCGTGGGGTGAATTCACTGGAAAACTCGTTCCCATGCTCCGCGTGGAAACGCCGTCTTCGATCCCGGCGCGCCAGCCATTTCTGGGGGCCGATTTATTGGACATTCAACCTGGTTTTGTGGGCTCGCAAGCCGGGTTTCTAGGGAAATCTCTCAGATATACACGAATAATTGTATAATGAATTCTGGCGGCGTCGGCTCTTTCGCTGGAGCGAAGATCCCGGTCCACGTCATTCCCCCCGACCGGCCGTGGAGGGCGGCAAGGATCATGTCGGCGTCGCGGTCGCCCAGGCTGCCCTGGAACAGGCGCGCCGCGCTCTGGTCGCGGTATCCCCAGAGGGTACTGGGTGAGCCGGCCTTAGGCAGCCCGCGGAAAATGAACTACCAGGGAACAGCGGAAGACCGCCCTTATGGTCGGCCAAGCGCTCGCCCATGATCCCTGGGACTCGCCGCCAGGCTTCCCTCCTTGTAAGATGTTGATGGAAGCTCGTGCACCCTTTGAGCCCGATTGTCTGATACCACAAGAGAGGAAAACTGTCTTGGAGCGACTGGAGACCGTAGCGATCATTGGCGTCGGGCTGATCGGAGGATCGATCGGTCTGGCGCTCCGCTCCGAGGGGCTTGCCTCGCGGGTCGTCGGCGTGGGCCGAGATATTCGGAAGCTGGAGCAGGCACGGGCCAGGGGAATTCTTGACGAGGCCACGACTGACCTCGCCGAAGGGGTCTCGCAGGCCGAGGTTGTCGTCGTCTGTACTCCGGTCAGCCGCATTCCCCACGACGTGAGGCGCGCGGCCGAGGCCGCCGGCCCCGATGTTCTGATCACGGATGCGGGCAGCACGAAACGGCAGATTGTCGAGACCGTCGAGAGTTACCCACCCGGTCTCGAGGTGTTCGTAGGCGCACACCCCATTGCCGGATCGGAACGTTCCGGGTCGGCGCACGCCCGGCCTGGACTGCTGCATGACCGTGTCTGCGTGCTGACTCCCACTCCCCGCACCCCGCGCGATCGTCTCGACCGCGCCCGGAGCTTCTGGCGCCGGCTGGGGTGTCGCGTGCTCGAGATGAGCCCGGCCGAGCACGACGAGGTTCTGGCATTCACCAGCCATCTTCCCCACGCCCTGGCCGCCGCCCTGGCTCTCTCCGTCCCCGCGGAATGGCAGGCCCTGGCGGCCGGTGCATTCCGCGACGGCACCCGCGTGGCTGGGTCCGACACCGGACTCTGGACCGCCATCTTCCGGGATAACCGTGGCCCGCTCCTCAAGGCGCTGGGGGCAGTGGAGGAACGGATCGCCGCATTCAAGTACGCCGTGATGACCGATGACGAAGAAGAAATCCGCCGCTGGTGGGACGAAGCGCGACACCGCCGCGGACTCTTCGAGAATCAGTCCTGAAGTTGCTCGTTGTTAGTTGCTGGTGCTTTGTCAACACCTGAAAGGGGGGGTGCCCGGGTGCCCCGATGGACTACAAGCCTGAAGCGCCAGCGCAGGCCTGCCCGAGACTTCCAGGGAGCCTTCGCTGGCGCTTCAGGCTTGTGCGAACCCGTCAATTCAGATTTGACAGAGCACTAGGGTCTTTTCCGCCATCACTGACAACTGACAACGAGCAACTGGCAACTAGCAAGTGAGACAGCATGCTCTGGCACCTGGAAATTGAACCCTCCGGCGGACACCCCGACCTGACAGGCAAACGACTCTCCCTGGAGGCCGCCGAGGCCGGCATCCCGGGCCCTTGGACGATCTCGGCATGCCGCGGTTTCCTGCTGGAGGGAGACCTGGGCGCTGCCGAGGTTGAGCGGGCGGCCAGTCAGGTGCTGGTCGATCCGGTCGTGGAAGCCTTTCATGTTCATCGCTGCGGATCTCCTACGGCCCAGGAGGGAACCGTCGTCCACGTCTTGCCCAAGCCTGGTGTGACCGACCCCGAAGCGGAAAGCGCGCTGGACTTGCTCCGCGACCTCGGTTTTGCCGTGCAAGGGGCGCGGACGATCAAAAGCTATCGGATCGAAGGGCCGCGGGAGCATCTCTCCCGACTCATCCAGCGCGTGCTGGCCAACGACGCCGTGGAGCAGGCCGTGGTCGGCCCGTTGCCCCTGGACCATCTGGCACAGGGCCGGCACTACGAGTTCCAGCTCGTCACGGTTCCCGTCCGCGCGATGAGCGATCTTGAACTGCTCGCGCTGAGCCGCGCGGGCCAGCTCTCGCTCAGCTTGCCCGAATTGAAAGCGATCCAGGGGCATTTCTCGCGGCTCGGCCGCGATCCGACCGACTGCGAGCTGGAGACCCTGGCGCAGACCTGGAGCGAGCATTGCTCGCACAAGACCTTGAAGGGCCGCATCGAGTTTGAGGGGCGGACGATCGACAACCTGCTCCAGGAGACCGTCTTCGCCGCGACCCGCGCGCTCGAGCTGGACTGGCTGGTGAGCGTGTTCTCGGACAATGCCGGAGTGGTCCGCTTCGAGGATGATTACGACGTCTGCTTCAAGGTGGAGACGCACAACCATCCGTCGGCCATCGATCCCTACGGCGGCTCGAATACGGGAATCGGCGGCGTGATTCGCGACGCGCTGGGAACCGGCCTGGGTGCCAAACCCATCTGCAACACCGACGTCTTCTGCGTGGCGCCTCCGGACCTTGCCCCCGACCAGCTTCCCGCCGGAGTGCTCCATCCCCGGAGAGTGCTCAAGGGCGTCGTTGCCGGCGTCCGCGACTACGGCAACCGGATGGGCATTCCCACAGTCAACGGGGCACTCGCCGTCGACCCGGGGTATCTGGCCAATCCCTTGGTATTCTGCGGGACGGTCGGCCTGCTGCCGCGCGGCAAGGCGTTCAAGAAAGTTGAGCCCGGCGACCGGATCATCGCCATCGGCGGCCGGACCGGACGCGACGGCATCCACGGGGCCACCTTTAGCTCGGCCGAGCTGACCGGGGCGAGCGAATCGATCTCCGGCGGCGCCGTGCAGATCGGCAACGCCATCACCGAGAAGATGGTTCTTGATGTCGTGATTCAGGCGCGCGACCGAGGACTCTTCCACGCCATCACCGACTGCGGCGCGGGAGGGTTCAGCTCGGCCGTGGGCGAGATGGCGGCCGATCTGGGCGCGGTGGTCGATCTCGAGCGCGCTCCGCTCAAGTATCAGGGGCTCTCGTACACCGAGATCTGGATCTCCGAGGCCCAGGAGCGCATGGTGCTGGCCGTGCCGCCTGAGGCCTGGCCGGAGATGCAGGCGCTCTGCGCCGCGGAGCACGTCGAAGCCACCGACCTCGGCGAGTTCGTCCCCACCGGCCGGCTCACCCTCCGCTACCTTGGCCACGTGGTGGCCGATCTCTCCATGGATTTCCTCCACGATGGCCGCCCGGCCGTCGTCCGGACGGCTTCATTCACGCCCCCTGTCGAGCAGCCGGTGGAGTTGCCCGCTTGTGCCGACTACACGGCGGACCTGTTGGGCCTGCTGGGGCACTGGGACGTGTGCAGCAAGGAATGGATCGTCCGCCAGTACGACCACGAGGTTCAGGGCCGAACGGTGATCAAGCCGCTTCTGGGCCGGCACGACGACGGCCCGGGAGACGCCTCGGTGATCTTGCCGGTGCGCGGCTCGTTCCGTGGGCTGGCTGTCTCGTGCGGCATCAACCCGCGGTATGCCCGGCTCGATCCCTACGCCATGGCGGCCTGCGTCATCGACGAGGCGGTCCGCAACTGCGTGGCCGTGGGCGCGCATCCCCGGCGCATCGCGCTCCTGGACAATTTCTGCTGGGGCAACACCGATCGCCCCGAAACCCTGGGCTCGCTGGTCCTGGCCGCCCAGGCCTGCCACGACCTGGCCCTGGCTTACAAGACCCCGTTCATCTCCGGCAAGGATAGCCTGAACAACGAATACTCACATGAAGGACTGACTAGAGCCATCCCGGCGACGCTCTTGATCAGCGCCATTGGCCAGGTCGCCGATGTCCGCGATTGCGTGACGATGGACTTCAAGGAACCGGGCAACCTGATCGTGCTTCTGGGGATGACCCGGCTTGAGCTGGGCGGATCGCTCTGGGCGGAACTTCAGGGGCGGCAGGGAGGCAAGGTTCCCGCCGTGGTCCCCGCGCTGGGGCAAGCGTTGTTCCGGACCGTGCACCTCGCCTTGAGCCATGGACTGGTCCGGAGCTGCCACGATCTGAGCGAGGGAGGCCTGGCCGTCGCCTTGGCGGAGATGGCCTTTGCCGGCGGCCTGGGCGCATCGGTCTCGCTCCGCGACGTCCCCCGCGAGGACGATGCGGCGCTCGACGCGGTGCTCCTTTTCGCCGAATCGCCCAGCCGGTTTCTCCTCGAGGTCCCGCCCCAGAACTATGCCGCGCTCGCCGATCTGGCGGGGAGCCTGCCCCTGGGGCGGCTGGGCGAGGTGAGGTCCGCCGAGGGCCCCTCAGACGCTCGCCTGACCATCACCGGCCTGGATGGCACGACCGTGATCGATGCGCGTATCGGCGATCTCAAAAAAGCCTGGCAAGAGCCCTTGAGCTGGTAACATGTTGGGTCTGACACGCACGATTGTCTGACATGACTTGTCGTGATGGAGAAATGGTCGAAAACAAAGATATTTAATATGGAGTCACTATTATGGTACGGTTTGTCACATTTGTCGACGGATCGAATCTGGATGGAGTGCTCAAGCATCTGAATCTGCGAGTGGACGATTATGGCGCGTTTTACCGTCACGTGTTCGAGCAGAGCGTGAACTACTGGGGACGGACGTTTGCCGAGGGGGCACACTGGCCGACCGCCCAGCACTCACGGATTTACTGGTATGTTGTTGGTAAGATGGATGAATGGGACCTGACCGACCCCAAGGCCGAGGCGCGCCTGCGCGCCCGGTTCGAGATGAACCCCCGGCTGCGCGACGCCTACATCGAAGACGTCGTGCAGCGGTTTCCCGACCTTCCCGGCGAGCGCCGGATCGAGGAGGCATGGAGCCTCTGCTTCAACGAGACCCGGGAGTGGTACGAGGGCAAGCGGCGGGCTCTGGAGCGGAAGAAGCGGTTTTACCATGGAGTCCAGTCAGCCACCGACTTCGTCGAGATCCGCCAGGAAGGGCACTGGAAGGTGGATCTGCTGCACCACACCGTCAACGAGAAGGGGCTGGACACCAGCCTGGCCGTCGACATGGTCGCGCTCCAGGACACATACGACATCGCCCTCCTGATCTCCGGTGATGCCGACGGCATTCCCGGCATCAATTATGTGAAGAGCCGTTCCAAGCACGTGGGCGTTGCCGAGTTCCGCCGCGGCTCGCCGACGGATTTTCCGGCCAAGGGAACGTCGTCGCGGCTGAAGATCGCCGCCGATTTCGTCGTTCAGGTTTACGAGGCGGAGCTGATCCGCGGAAACCTCGCCTACCGCGCCGAGCCGGACGTCCACGGCCCCAGTGACGGAGGTTATTGAGCATGACGGTGAAATCCGCCCCCCGCGTTCTTGTCTTGCGAGCTCCGGGCACCAACTGCGACGAGGAGACGGCCGCGGCCTGGCAGCTCGCCGGCGCCTACGCCGAGACCTGGCACGTGGGGCGCTTGCTCGAAGATCCGACGTCGCTCGATCGATTCCAGATTCTGACCATCCCCGGCGGCTTCTCCTACGGCGACGACCTGGGCGCGGGGCGAATCCTGGCCACGCGGATGGGGCACGCCCTCGGCGATGCCTTGCGGCGATTCCACGACCGCGGCGGCCTGATCGCCGGCATCTGCAACGGCTTCCAGGTGCTCGTCCGTTGTGGGCTTCTGCCCGGTCCCTCCCCGGCCGGCGCCGCGGGCGCGACCCCCTGCCCCGCAACCCTGGCCCACAACGACTCGGGCCGGTTCGAGGCCCGCTGGATCAGGCTGCTGCCCCGCCCTGGCCTCTCGCCCTTCGTCGCTTTCGAGGAGCCGATCGAGCTTCCCGTCGCCCACGGCGAGGGGAAGTTTCTGCTGGCGGACGAAAGGGCGATCGATGCACTCGATTCGAATGGTCAAATTGTGCTCAAGTATGCGGATCTTGACAATCGTCCCACCCAGGATTACCCGGCCAACCCCAACGGCTCGCTGGGCGCCGCGGCCGGCGTGTGTGATCGCACCGGCCGGATCTTCGGCTTGATGCCCCATCCCGAGCGGCACGTCCGGGGCATCGACCACCCGCGCTGGACGCGGCTTGCGGGCACGGTCCCGGATCAAGGGGCGGGACTGCAAATCTTTCAAAGCGCCGTGGCGGCGAT
>JBMFUH010000117.1:0-11279 GCA_049966735.1 Isosphaeraceae bacterium | reverse complement strand
TCTGCGAAACTCGAACGAAGCACCCGGCCGGGATTACTTGTAGGGTCCGCTGTGCGGACCGTGGGCAACCGCTGGGAACCGGTCCGCACAGCGGACCCTACATGCGAGACGCAAGAGACGAAGGAATCCCTGGCCATGTGCTTGGAGCGTCGTGCCCGTAGGTGAATCGGAACAGCCCATCGTTCGGGAGTGAAATCAGAAGCGATGAAAACATCTCAACTTCTTACAACGTTCTGTGCCCGGGGCGTCATCGCGGCGGCCCTCGTCTGTGCGGCAGTCTTCAATTGCGGGCAGGCCCGCGCCCAGCAGAAGGAAACGCCGACCCTGGGCACGATCGAGCGGCTTGATTCGCGGCTCGATCAGATCGTCCCCAAGGGTGCTCGGGTCGAGCGGCTGGCGGAGGGTTTCGACTGGTCCGAGGGGCCCGTCTGGGATCGCCGCGGCGGCTTCCTGCTCTTTTCCGACGTTCCCCAGAACACGGTCTTCAAGTGGCAGCAAGGGCACGGCGTGAGCGTCTTCCTCAAGCCCAGCGGCTACACCGGGACCACCCCGCGCGGGGGAGAACCGGGCTCCAACGGCCTGATCATGGACGCTCGCGGCCGGCTGGTGCTCTGCCAGCACGGCGATCGCCGCATCGCGCGCCTGGAAGAGGACAAGTCGTTCAAGACCCTGGCCGATCGATACAACGGCAAGCGCCTGAACAGTCCCAACGACGGCGTCTTCAAATCCAACGGCGACTTCTATTTCACCGATCCGCCCTACGGCCTGCTCAAGCTGAACGACGACCCGGCCAAGGAGCTGGATTTCAATGGCGTCTACCGCATCTCCGCCAGCGACGGCTCGCTCACGCTCTTGACCAAGGAAATGACCTTCCCCAACGGCATCGCATTTGCTCCTGGTGAAAAGACGCTCTACGTCGCGAACTCCGACCCCCAGAAGGCGATCTGGAAGGCTTTCCCGGTGAAGGAAGATGGAACGCTGGGCGAGGGCCGGGTGTTCGCCGACGTGACCTCGTCGGTGGGGTCGAAGAAGGGCCTGCCCGACGGCATGAAGGTGGATCGCTCGGGGAACCTGTTCGCGACCGCCCCGGGAGGCATCTTCATCTTCGCGCCTGATGGGACTCATCTGGGAACCCTCGCCACCGGAGAGGCCACGGCCAACTGCAACTGGGGCGAGGACGGATCAGTGCTGTACATCACAGCCGATATGTACATCGGTCGGATCACGCTCAACACCAAGGGTATGGGGTACTGAGTCTCTCGTGCCCGCTGGGAGAAGACCACGAGAGAGCAAAGCCGCGTTGAGGATTGTGAGTACGAGGTGGCACACGAGTACGAGTGGGAGTAGGAGGGAAAGAGGGAATCCGTTCAACGAATCTCTTTCCGACCAAACCCGCCCGGCCTCAATCGACGGATCAAATCTATCCACAAGTGCTGTGAATACTCTAGCTCGTACTCGTAATTGATCCCATTCCTAATCATACTCGTACTCGATCTCAATCCTAATCATACTCGCACTCGATCTCTGGAGCCAACCATGCCTGAGAACAAGCTGCCGACCTACAACGAGGCGGACATTGCCGCTAGGATCAAGGAGCACGGTCTTGAGGGCTGGTATCTCGAGGACGGCTGGCTCCGCCGCAAGTACAGCACCGACGGCTGGCCGACCACCCTCATGCTGGTGAATGCCATCGGCTACCTCTGCGAGGCGGCCTGGCACCATGCCGACCTGGCGGTTACCTGGGGCAAGGTCTGGGTCAAGCTCAAGACCCATTCCGAAGGAGGCATCACCGACAAGGACTTCGCCCTGGCGCGGAAGATTGATGACGTCGTGCTCTGGCGTCCCGCGCCGGGCGGACCGCTCGATGGGACGCCGAATAAGTTTGTTCATGCTAAGAATTAATTGGATAATGAGACGCTGCATGCGCCTGGCTCAAGCTTACAGGAGCCTGGCAACGGCGTCCCAGATCGATCCGCTCGCCTGCCGGATCTCCAGAGCCTCGACGACCGCGCCGAACGAGCCGCCGGCAAGGCCGTCGGCGAGGATCGCCGATCCCTGGGCGGCATGCTTCGCGCTGGTATCTGGGAGAGAAGGAAGCGCGACGATCTCTCCCAAGGGCGAGAGTGCCGCGCAAGCCAAAGCGGCGACGTCGGGCCGGTCCAGGCCGCGCCCCGAGAGGTAGATCCGCTGAAACGGCGTGACGGCCTGAAGACCCGCGGTCCCTCTGATCAAGGACTCGCGAAACGCGTCGGGTCCGAGCGGTCCCAGGTCGTCCAGGCCGCCGTGGAAGAGGTCGCGTTTGGAGAGTGGCGACTGCCAGTACGCGATCTCGCCGTCCCAGACGCCGCGTGAGAGGATGCCGATGGGTCCGCGCGTGCCGGCGGATGCGTCGACCAGCTTTCCTCCCTGCACCACGAGGATGGCGCTGAACGCCGAGCCGATCTCGACCACGGCAAACGTCGATTTCTCGAACCCTCCGCGCTCCTGGGCGTCGAACCAGAGAGCGAGCGCGACGACCGCGATTTTGTCGGCCGTTCCCAGGTCGACGGAGTTCACCTTGCGACAAGAAGGGATCGTCTGCAAGTGCCAACCGCCGGGCAGGAAGACGACTGGCTGTCCCGTCAGGAGCAGAGTACGAACCCAGGACCGAAAGCCCACGACGCCTGCCCGCTGGCCGCGTTCGTCCGGACGTACAAGCGACATCTGATCGAGATGGTCCTCGGTCAGGTTCTCGCCACGCACCAGGGGCAGTCCATAACCGGAAGGACCGGCGATTAGGTCGAGCGGGGCCCAGCGCAGGAGTGCCTGCTCGAGAGCCTGCGGGTCGCGCTGGAGCTCTTCGGGCGTGAAGCGACGCTGGTCGCGGACCCGACCGTTCTCCAGGAGCAGGAGGTCAAGGCTCGAGGTACCAGGATCTGTCCCGACAACGCGGAGCACGGTGTGGCCCAACCGAGTCGACAGGCTATGGTCGGCCATCAACCGAGTGCACGGCCCAGTTCCAGCACTTCCTCGGCGTCCAGGACGAGGTTGCTGGCCGTGAAGAGCCGCGTGATGGCCTTCTTATGAATTTTCATCTTGGTGCCACCGACGCCGAGCGCGCCCCAGACTGGCACGCCTTGGCGTTCCTTGCCCTTGTCGGCGGCCTCGACTCCCTCGATTCCCAGCGGGGGAACGGCGTTCAAGTCAATCAGGGCTTTCAGGCCGGTTTGCTTTTGCCAGATGTCCGCCGGCAGGATTTGAACGCCTGGAGGCCCAGCATTGATGACGATGGACGCGGATTGGATTTCGCGAGCCACGTCGGCGGGTCCGGTCACTGCGAAGGGGAGGAATTGGCCCCTCGTGCGTTCGTGAAGCTGATTTGCTAGCGCGCTCGCGCGAGCCAGATCGCGCGAGCCGAGGGCGACCGTGGCGCCCAGGCGGCCCAGCAGACGAGCGATGCGCTGGCCTACTGGACCGGTTGCCGCCAGGACCATGACGCGGGCTCCCTGAAGCGATCCGCCGCTGGCATCAATCGCGCTAGAGACCGCCGCGGCCGCGGTGGTATTCGACCCGTTGCCGTCGGCCAGAACCGAGACCGAAAATGGGCCGAAGAACGTCTTTTTCACAGCCTCGAGGACCGCCTCGGTCACGGGCACCTTCGAGCCCCCGATGAAGAGCGCCGTGGATTTCAGGTCGGCTAGTCCTCGAGTGAAGAGAGCACCGTAAACCAGGTCGCGGACGTTCTCCGGCGTCACGCCACCGTGGCGCAACAGGTGATCGACCCCCGCATCCAACGCGACGACCGCGTCAAAGACGCTGGGCTGTGGATCGGTGTCAAGCTGGACCAGGATGGTCGGCCTGGATGTAGACATAGTCGTGTGAACTTTCGAGCTGATGAATGACTTACCTTCTCCCCCGGGGAGAAGGTGTCCCGGCTTGCCGGGACGGATGAGGGGCTTCATTCTCCTTTCGCTCGCCGGGCCGTCAAACCCTCACCCGGCCTTTGGCCACCCTCTCCCGGCGGGATTGGGTTCACTTCTTACTTGGCGAACGGGTGCTCAACCTTATCCTTCTTCGCCGTGATCTCGTCGATCTTGGGCTCGGACTTCATGGCCCGGGCGATGGCCTCCTTGGTGGCCTCATAGTTGAACTTGAGAATCTTGGCGTTGTCTTCGGCCTTGGTGTAGATGAAGACGCCGCAGACGATCACCAGGTCGTCGGCCTGCGCGGCGGGGATTGTCCCATCGGCCACGCTGTCGGCCACGGCCTTGGCGACAGCGTACTGGGCTGGACCGAACATCTTCATGGCCTGCTTGCCGGTCTCCATCGTGACCTTCGTGATCATCACGGTCGCCGGCTTGGCGATCAGGTTCGGAGTCAAGACGGCCAGCAAGTTGGTGTGCCCTGCCGATTGATTGGCGAGCGCGTTTGCGAACGCGACGCCGACCGGTCCGTCCTTCTTGCCGATCAGGAGGTCGATGTGCGCGATCTCGTTGCCGTCTCCAGCCAATGCTTCACCGACGTTCATGAGAATGTCGCTAGCCATTTGAATGATCTCCCTGTTCAAATTGAAATTGATGGAAACATGTGGACCAGACACTGCTGCCGGCCTCGCCCTGTCGGGTCTGGGACGACGGATTGACTACCAGCCGGTCACGATCCGTTTCTTGAATTCGCATGATAGACACCCGATGGGCGCGCGGCAACCCCTGGGAAGTCTCCGAGAATTGTTTGAGAATCGTCGAGAATCCTGTTGTCTCCTGTCTTGTCACTTGGTTCAATATCTACACCAGCGGCGATCAGGGCATTGTGTCCGCGCCGTCACCTGGCCGTTTGTCGCCCTAATCGGGGCGTGGGTTTGTCGCCCGAATCGGGGCGTGGATTCAAACGAGGGAGATCGTATCATGCGCAAGGTTTTGACACTGGTGGCTGTGGGCGTGGTCTTTTCCGGTTTAAGCATGCTCCGGGCCGACGACAAGGGGGCCAAGGTCACCATCAAGGGCGACGCCATGTGCGCCAAGTGTGCCCTGAAGGAAGCCAAGAGTTGCCAGAATGTCGTCATCGTCAAGAAGGACGGCAAGGAAACCAAGTACTACCTGGCCAAAAACAAGTTCTTCAAGGATGCGCACCAGGGCCTGGGAATCTGCCAGGCATCGAAGGATGACCCGGTCAAGGTTCAGGTCACCGGCACCTGTGAGAAGAAAGACGGCAAGCTCGTTCTGACCCCGACCGAGAAGATCAAGAAGATTGACTGATCCAGCCGGATAACCCGGCAAGGAGAACGTAGCGGCCTCGTCCCGCGCACGGACCGGGACGGGGCTTTTTCATGAGCAGTGCGGATCAGGTCTTGATCGTGGGGGCAAGCACCCGGGCGGCCGCGTTCTCGGCGGTTCGAGCGGGTCTCAAACCACGGTGCATCGACTACTTCGCCGACCGCGATCTCGCCGCACTTTGCCTGGTCGATCGCGTCGCCATCGAGCAAGGGGCCGCGGGGCTGGAACGAGCCGCGCTCGCGCTTGAGACGCAATCCCTGTTTTACACCGGGCCCATCGAGAACCATCCCGAGCTGGTGGAGCGACTGGCTCAGAGACATCACCTGTGCGGCAATGCCGCGGGTACTCTTCGGTCGGTTCGCGACCCTCGGCGCGTCATGGAGGCTCTTCGTCGTCACGGTCTTCCGGCTCCGGACGTTCGAACGTCCTTCGACGGTTTGCCCCGCGACAGCACGTGGCTGATCAAACCGCTTGCCTCTGGCGGCGGACGGTCCATCCGATTCCTCGATCAACTGCCGTTCTCGCCTGGCGAGCCCGTTCACTTTCAGAAGTGGATCGACGGTCCCAGCTTCTCTGCTCTCTATGTTGCCAGCGGCGGGCGAGCCGAATTGCTCGGCGTGACCCGGCAACTCGTCGGGGTACCAGGGTCGCTGTTTGCGTATCACGGCAGCATCGGGCCCTTCCCGGTCTCCGCGTGGCACTCTGAAGCGCTCGGAGAGCTGGGTGATTGTCTCGCGTCGTCCTTCGATCTTGTCGGCCTGTTCGGCGTCGATTACATCCTGCGCGACGAGGAACCGTGGACCGTGGAAGTCAATCCCCGCTACACGGCCTCGGTCGAGGTTCTGGAGCTGGCGCTAGCCCGATCGCTCGTCGCCGAGCATCTCCGCGCTTGCCTCGCGCAGCCACCGGTCAAGTCCAGCACGACGGCCCATCAATCGACCTCGAAAGTGGTCGGCAAAGCGATCATCTTCGCCAGCCGCCCTTTTGTCGTCCCCGAGGTGCCGTTCGATGACCCCAGGCGGAGAGATCCATTCGCCGTGCCGGCGATCGCCGATGTCCCCTGGCCGGCGCAGGCCTGGGCGGGCGATCCCTTGATGACCGTCTTCGCGACTGGAGCGGACGTCGAGACGTGTGCGCGGCGGCTGGCGAAGATCGAGGAACACTGGCGGAGAAAGCTGAAAGCCTAAAGCATCGCCGACGTTTCGGGATTAAAATACCGACTTCCTCGCACCCGCGAGGACTCGACTTCTGTGGGTGACGCTGGAGATGGGGCGATCGTGATGCTTCTGGACAGCGACTACGTGCTGATTGGCCTTCCCGCCTTTTCGCTCGCGGTGTGGGCGCAGTGGCGGCTCGTTTCGGCATGCAGGACAGCGGGGCGCATCGCGTCCTCGTCGGGATTGACGGGTGCGGAAGTGAGCCACCGCTTGATGGGCTCTTGCAGTGTAAACTCGGTGGACGTCGAGACGACATCAGGGCAGCTCGCCGACTACTATGTTCCCTCAGGGAAGGTGCTCCGGCTGTCGGCCGGTGTCGCGTCGGGCCGCTCGCTGGCCGCGGTTGGGGTCGCGGCCCACGAGGCCGGTCATGCGCTCCAGCATCATGCCCGTTCTCCCTTCCTTTTCATCCGGAGCCTGATCGTTCCCCTGGCCAATCTGTGCGCGACCACGTTCTGGCTGCTGGTGCTGGCAGGTCTCGTTCTCGGCATGTTCCGGCTGATCATCTGGAGCGTCTTTCTGCTCTGGTGCTCGGTGATCGCCCAGCTCATCAATCTCCCGATCGAGCTCGACGCCGGCCGCCGGGCGAGAAAAGCGCTGGTTGCCGAGAAGCTGCTGACCCCGGAGGAAGAGGCCATAGTCGATCACGTTCTCAGCTCCGCTGCCTGGACCCATGTGGCCGGCGTGCTGACGGATATCTGGCCACTGCGTCAATTGCTTTCGTCCACCGGCTGGCCGGTGTCGTCGGGGCACGGCGGTGAGTCGCCGTAGCATTCCCACGGATTATTAGCCTCGATGCGCCGGATCGCTCGTCGCGCGAGCACCATCCCAAGAAACGCGCATAGCATCTCAAGCACAAATGCGCTGATAAGCATAAGATTCGATACGCGGAAGATCAACATGACTGGAATCAGCAGGACCGAAATCAGCGCGAGCCAGCCGGTGAAGAAGGCGTAGGCCACGATCAATCCGGGACCGAGAACCGCGCGCCCGGATTGCTGCGGCACCACGGGTGGCCAGCAACCGGATTGGACCGCGGACTTGACCGTCGCGTCCATCCAGACCCGAACGCCACCGAGGAGCGCGGACGCCACGGCGACCCACGAGGCGATGGCCGCACCCGTGAAGCAGGCCAGAAGCACAATCAGAGCACTGATCGTCTGACGGCCGATCTGCCCCTGTGGGTTGCCGGCGCCCGCAACCGCGAAGAGAACACCCATCAGAAAGAAGGCAGTGAAGCCGACGCGCACCACCGCCAGGGTCACGTAGAACCACGAGCAGGTTCGACCGCGTACCCTGTCAGGATCAGCCCGCCTCAGCCAGCGCGCAACCTTGAGATCCGGGGTGCCGAACTTCAAGCAGCCCACGACCACCGCCAGCGAGGAGTCGGCCGTCAACTCGAATACGAGGAAGGCTAGGCCGACCATGAGCAGCCAGCCGATGGTCTCGGACCGGCGTGAGTGATCGGTGGAGCGAGCCCATTCAAGATTCATGGGTTGATCATCCATTACATTGAAGCCTTCCATCATCCGGTGTCACCGGACCTGTCCCGCGACCCTGGTGGCGACCCGATGCAGCCAGCCGCCCAGCGAGTCGTTCACCCAGAGCGAGCCGGCTTTGCGGATGAGGATCACGAAGGTCGCCTGGAACGCGTCCTTGGCGTCGTCCCGATTGGAAAGAGCGGCCAGGCAAACGACCATCACCATTGAGGGGCGGGAATGGAGACCCTCACGAGGGTCAACGGCCTCGGTGCCTTGCCCCCGTCGCGACGGCAAGCGCCGAACGTGGCACAATGGCAACGTACCGCCAGCTCTCTAACCGCGAGGTTGCTTATCGGCGTGCCGCTTCGCGAAGCAGGGTGTCGGCCCAATCGGCGTCGTCGAGTTCCAGGGGTGGATCGGGTTGCTCGCGGTAGTCGATATCGTCGCCGTACCGCCCTGCTTCGTAGCACCGGTCGAGGACCGCCTGAAGATCAAGCGGGACGTCGTCATCGTCTTGACGCAAGGGGATGCCGATTGCCGGGAGGCGTTCGCGGAGCGGCAATCGATAGTACTCGATCTGAAACGGCAGCCAACCCCGCCGGACACAGACCGCGTAGGGGCTGTGGTGGCCCTCTGGGATCCGATCGAAGGGAAGAGTCAGGACTCGGTTCCCCGACCGAAGCAAGTCAATCTCCACCAGACTGACCTGGCCTTCCCGGAGTTCTTCCTGCTTTCTCTCGTACAACTCTCGGCCTGGACCGGGTTTCTTGTTCGACGGACTCAGAACTTCGATCACGGTGACCACGCGTCTGCCCGACTTGAGGTCGATGATCTCGATGAAGCCCTGCCGGATGGGGTCATCCGGCTGCAAGTGCACGACCAGCGGCTCGGCCACCGCGATTCCGTTGGCTGCTCGCGGGCCCTGGGGGCGCTGCCGGCCACGCTCGACTACTCGGACGTCGGGGACAATATTCCGCAGCCTTCCCTCCGCCGGTTCCACGAACACGCGCTCGTCCACCCGCGCGAGCAAGTCGCCCGGCAATAGGTTCTGGATTGTATCGCATGAGTACGTTATCATACGATGATAGATATCGCCCCAGCACTGCTCAAGGTATGGGTCCATGCCGGGGGACGGACTGCGCATGATAGGGTGCTCCAGACCACGACACGTATCAACCGCGATTGTACTCTAGATTGTTTTCCGTCGCCAACGATCTCGATTCGGCCTCCCGCGGTCGGTTCATCATCGCAGCTTGATCTCTCTGTATTCAGAGCGTCTTCAAATACGCAATCAAATCCGATAGTTCCGCATCGCTCAGTGCGCCCAGTGCCGTCACGGCCTCGGCGCTGTGGGGGCCGGAGAGGGCCTCTCGCAGCGTCTGGGCGCGGCCGTCGTGGAGGTAGGGGTCCTTGTCGTAGAGACCGCGCAGGGAGGGAGGGTTGTAGCCGCGGTAGACATCGTCGGGCTCTTCCGGTCCCACGGTGTGGATCTTGCCGTCGGTCAGCTCGGGACCGCCGTGGCAGGTGTTGCAGGCCGCCTTGGCCGACCTGTAAATCGCCTTGCCGCGCTCGGCCGCGGCGGAAAGCTTGCCCGACCGATCGCGATAGGGATTGCGGGGATAATCAAGCGTTTCCAGATAGGCGACGATCGCCTTCAACTCCTCGGCCGAGGGCTCCTTACCCTGCATGCTCTTGGTGAACGATTCGCGCATCCCCTCGCCCAGATCGGTCTGCCAGCCGTGCCAGGTCCAGGGCCCGGTCTTCACGACCCTGCGCAGGGTGGGCACCTTCTTGTGGCTGCGCAGGTGCGCGGTGCTCAGGTCTTGCCGGCCGTCGTTGAGCGTGTCGAAGGAGAGCCCGCTGGTGTGGCCGTCGCTGTGACACGTGTTGCAACTGTACCACTGGTTGAACGACCGCTCGGCCTGATGGAAGAGGATCTCCCCCCTCCGCGCCAGCGCGAGCGTCTTCGGTCCTCCCAGGGGAATCGTTCGCACGAGCTGGGCTTTTTCGGCGTTGATCACCTGCACCGCGTCGGCCAGGTAGTTGGCGACGTACAGCGTCTTGCCGTCGGGAGCGAAGGTGATCTCGGTGGGCCGGCCCCCCAGCGCGACGCGGCGGAATCGGCCGTCGTTGGTGAGGAGTTCCGCCGACATCAGGTCGCGCGAGCCGTCGATTCTCCAAGGCAATCGCTCCAGATCGGTGCGGAAGATCATGACTTCATGTGTTCCGCCCAGGCTCACCGCCAGAAACCGGCTATCATGGCTCACGGCCACGCCGTGGGCGTCGGCCGCGGCCTTGCCCCGGGGATCGAGCGACAAGGTGGCATAGACGGGCTCGGGCGTGTCGAGGTCGACGCGAGTCAGCCGCTGACCCAGGACCCAGCCCAGGTCGATGTTGTTGGCCGTCGTGGCGAAGCCGCGGTTCTTCATGTTGGCGATGTAGCCGTGCTTGCCGTCGGCGCTGATCGTCACTTGCCGGAGGTTGTCTCCCTCGATGGGAATCGTCCTCAGAACGCCCATCGATTGCGGCGACACGAGCGACACGTTCCGCGAGCGGGCGTTGCCGACCAAGAGCAGCGAGCTATCGGGCGAGAGCGCCAGCCCGCGCGGTTCGCGGCCCACGGTCACGCGGGCGGTGACGCGGAGAGCGTTCAGGTCAACCCGCACGATCTCATTGGCAACGCCCACTGCCACGAACGCCGTCTCGCCGTCATGCGCGAGAACGACCCCGCGCGGTTCGGGACCGACCTCGAGCCGGCCGGCCACGGCGAGACGGTCATTCTCGATTCTGAGCAGGGCGATGTCGTAGCCGTACCAGTGCGTCACGACGCCGAGAGTACCATCGGCCGAGATCGCCACGCCGGCGGGCCGATCGCCGGTGGCCAGCTCATGAAGCACTGTCCCCGTCGCGGGATCGACCAGCGACACGGAGCCGGAGGTCTGGTTGGCGACGAGCAGACGGCGGCCATCGGGGCTCAAGGCCAGCGCGATGGGCGAGCGGTGCGGTTCCTCTTTCACGCTCGTCGAGGAAGGTGCGGCTTCGGCCCCGTCAAGCCGCGGTCGCGGAGCGGGCCAGAACGCGAGCGCGTTGGCGGAGCAGAGCAGAAGCAGCACGACGGTTCCGATCGAACGCTTGCCTTGGCTCATCGAGCGGGCTCCTGGAGAGATTGTCAGCGTGGGCGGAGCTTTCCGGGCAAGCGTCCGGCCCGTTTCCAGACGTTTCAGGCAGGGGCTCACATGGGGCGACGACCTCGATTCCAAGCATCGTAGGGTCCGCTGTGCGGACCAAATGTCCCGGCCATCGGTCCGCACAGCGGACCCTACGGGGAG
>JBMFUH010000116.1:1853-11318 GCA_049966735.1 Isosphaeraceae bacterium | reverse complement strand
ATTGTGCCGTTCGTTCCGGCCGGGATGGTGACCGCGTAGTAGTCTTGTTGGCCGACCGTGGTGATGTCCGCGTTCGTCACGAGCGCGGTCAGGTTCGTGGTGTCGATCATCGAGTTGATGTTATAGGCAGTGGACATGGAACCATTTCCGGAAGCTCCATAGTACTGGTCCTGCTGCCTGGCCCCGCCGTAGATGCTCTGGATGCCGGCGATGTCGTCGCTGGTGAGCGCTCGCTTCGTTCCGTTATAGCATCCGTACATTACCGCGCTGGCGATGCTGCTGTGGTAGAGTCCCAGGGCGTGACCGATCTCATGGGCGGCCACGGTGATCAAATCGAAAGCGCTGCCGTTGCTCCTGAAGGTCTGCGCAGTATTGAAAAAGATGTCCCCCGCGGCCGAGAAGTTGTTCACCGGAGGGGGCATGAAAGCTTCACCCAAAGCCGTGCCAAAACTGTAGCCGCCGATGCGGATGTCTCCAAAGCCAGGATCGCCCTGCTGGTAATTACCCGAACCCTCCGGACTACCATTGTCCGGGACCACGGCGAAGTTGATGTTGGTGTTCTGGGCCCAGAGTTGGGCGGCCTGAAGGATGAGATTTTCCCAGGTTGAAGTGGACCCAAATTGGCGGTTGAACGTCGACATCAGGTTGCTGCTGTAGCCGAGGACATTCGTCCCGTCGGGCATGAAGCTGATGGTGATCAGTTGGGGTGAAGGCCAGGCGTTGCCGGAGGCCGTGTACAGGACGACGCGAGATTCCAGGTCCTCCAGAGACGGGCGCAGACGGTAGGCGTTCGTTCGCCTTTGCCGCTGTTTCTTGAGCTTCCTGGCGCAGAGCGCGAACGTAAGCATGAGTCGCAGTCTCCTCCTCAGAGATGGCTTGAAACGGATGAGTCTCATCCGCGCGGCCAGCGAACGGTGCCGGCCGTGCGGTCGCTGGGAGCGATGAATTCCCGGATGTTGCAAGTGCCAGGTGGTCGATCCGAAGCGAAAGCCATCGTCTACGAACGCGCAGACATCTTATGCTCGGTCATTGGCAACCACCCTTTCGGCAACCTGGCGACCCGCTGTGGGTTTGAAACCGCAGTGGGTCCATGGCTTTGCGTCCCCGCCTCGCGACGGGTTTGCCTAGTCGAGGATGTAGAGCGAGGCTGGCAACCCCTGCTAACCGGAGCCCACTTTGGAGCACAGGTTGGCCGGGCCGCACCTCTTGCTGTCACTTGAAGACTATGTCACGTCCCCCGGTTTTCTCGTCTGCCGTCGATTTGAATCAACATCGGCCGGGACCCAGGAACGACCAGATGAATTCGGGCGTCCTCGCCTCTCGCCGTTCATCTTAGCTCATCATTTGGGGTTCGTCCTGAAGTTCGAGTTTCCGGAGGATTTCGAGGGCCCCGGCAACCGCCGGGTCGGGCGAACCGGCGGTGTTGATCCGGTGCATCTCGCGGCAGGATTCTGGCCCGGGCGGTTCCCACTGGCGTGCGGCTTGCTGATGGACCGTCCAGTCGGCGTCGGAAAGATCGTGGCGCCGCGCGTCCAGCCGCGACTTGACGACGGACGGGCTTGCCTCACAGAGAAGCAAGATTCCGGGAACCCCCAGCCTCCTTGCCAGTTGCAGGAAGGACTGACGCCAGGCTTCCCGGCCGAACGTGGCGTCCACGACGACTCGCCGCCCCTCGAACAGTTCCCGCTCGGCGCGGTCCTGACAGGTCTGGTAGGTGCGATCCGTCCATTCCGGTGAGTAGATCCCGTCCTCGAAGCCGCGAGGGCCGATGGCCTCCCCCTCTGCCTCCGCAAGCTCCTTGCGAACCTGGTCCGAGCGAATTCGCTGGAAGTGAGCCTCGGCAGCCAGTTCCCGGGCAAGTCTGGTCTTCCCCGTTCCCGGCAATCCTCCCACGAGAACGAGGCAGGGACGGTCGCCGGGCGCTTCCAGGGCACCCAGAGCGACCAGCCAGTGGCGCTGCGCCCGCCCATGAGCTCGCGCGCGATCCGCTTCCGGGATCTCGATCTCCGTCGCCTTGACCCCGTTGACCTTCCCCCGCACCATGGCCCTGTACGCCACATAAAATCGCAGCAGTCGTGCCGAGTGGAAATCGCCAGAGGCTGATACGTAAGCGTTACGGAACACCTCGGCCAGCTCGCGGTGATCGTTGGCGACCAGCTCCATGACCAGGAAGGCCATGTCGACCACGGGGTCGCCCGCGCGAAAGGTCTCGTTGAATTCGATCCCGTCAATGATCACCACATCTTCCGGTGGAGGACGATTCGGAAACACATACACATGATCGAGCCGCAGATCTCCATGAGTGTCGCAGGGAAGGCCTCGCTCGAGTCGGCTCTCGATCTCAGGCCGCAGCGCTTCCAGCGCGTGCTCGGTGAGTTCGGTCAGGCGCTGGAACACCCGTTCTCTGATCGTTTGTCCAACATGAACTACCGACTCACAGAGGTTCTCTCGGACCAGGCGGGCGACGTTGTCGAACCGGCAGAGGTCCGCGATCCGCTGGCCTCGCTCGGCATGGGCGTGAAACGCGGCGATTCTCCGGCCCAGTTCCTCGATGAGGCCATGACCCACGGCATCCCGGTCGAGGGTCGCGCGGAGTGTCGCGTCGTCGGCAAGCCGGCGCATTTTCACGGCCCACTCGACGATCTCTCCCGAGCCCTCCATCATGAGACTGTCGCCGTTCCGGGTCACGGGAACGACGCCGAGGTAAACCTGGGGCGCCAGCCGCCGGTTGAGCCGGACTTCCTCAACGCAGAAATGCCGGCGCCGTTCGAGCGTGCTGTAATCGAGATAGCTCAGTCGGAGCGGCTTCTTGATCTTGTAAACGACTGGCCCGGCGAGGAAGACGACCGAGATGTGGGACTGGCGAACCTCGACCTGGTCCGGGCGCGGCTGGTACGCTTCCGGTCGCGCGAGCCCCGCGATCAGTTCTTCGATGGTCATCCGCGGCTCCTTTGGGGCGAAAGAGCAGACGGAGTTTCAAAAGGCATCGCCGCCCGCTTTGATCGCCTCGATCTGCTCCTCGCTGGGGAAGGATCGGACTCGATAGCGCTCGGGGTACAGGTCCACCGGCTCGAGCAACTCGCCCACGACCTCGCTCAGATGTTCCCAGGTTGCGAACGCGGCAAGCCGCTGGCCCTCGGGTCGCTCCGGATCGAACAGGTGGACGAGGTCGGTCCTGGGCAAGAGGCTGTCCACGCCCCTGGCCCACATGCAGAAGCTGGCGAGCCGTCCGCTCTCCTTGTTCTGGATCGATGAGTAGCTAGCCACGAACAGATCTTCGCCAGTCCTTGCGTGGAGGGTCTCGAGGAGGTTCTTCTGTTCCACGTAGTCCTGGCCCAGGGTCTCGAGCACAAGCTCCTTCATGCGGCGAAAGGCGGGGTGATCCTCGGAAGGCAGATAGGGCGTCCATGACCCGTATTCCAGCCGAAGCGGCATGGCATGGATCGGACGAGGCCGCCGCAGGGCAAGCGCGGCGGCCTCGGTCATGAAGGCCAGTCCGGCAGCATCTTCCGACCCGGTCAAGAGCAACGTATCCCGGTTGGGGATCATCACCACCGGATCACCCTCCACGTCGCAGGCCGAGATCATGTCGAAGAGCAGGAGCCGGGAAGCGTCGTAATTGTCTCGCCAGGGCGATTGCCAGACGCCGCTTGCGATCGGTGCGAGTCCCGATGCGCTCAGTTCGCGGAGATTGCCCAGGGCGACGTCCATCGCCTCGTCGAAATCGACACCCCAGCGCGTGAGCTGCGAACCGCTCAACTGGGACATGGCGTGAGGCAGGTCGTAGACCAGTCCCGCGCCGTAGTAGTCGGCCAGCGGACGATATGGCCAGTCGTAGTCGCTTTTCCCCTCGGTAAACACGTGGAGCTTGAACAGCTCAAACGTGGCTCGATTGCGGACGCCGGGCAGCAGGTCGCACGAGGCGTCTTCAAACTCTTCCGGAATGCCCTTGCGGCTTTCGATCCAGCTCCGGATGAACCGCGTCAAAGCAGCTTTTCGGCGGCCTCGCGGCGTCGCCAAGTATTCGTGGTAGGTGTTGGCGAGGTTGACCTGGAACCCCTGCTCTCCCTCGGCAACCAGGCGAAACCCCTGGGCGTCGTAGCGAAACTCCAGCGGTTCACCAGCCCGGCGCAGTTCCGCGGCGATTCGCCTGGCGAACTTGCGACGGCGCATGGGTTCGAGATAGCGATCCAGAAACTCCAATGTGATCACTCCCCATGGATTCACCATGACCTCTGGCGAGGGCACTATCCCCGGTTCGCGGCCGGCCCTGTGGTTTCGCGATGCAGCCGTTCATGTTCCTCATCGGTTTGCGGTCGAGTGTCACGGCCGCGGCGGACGGTCAGCTCGATCCGGCTCAGGTACTTGACGTTGGCACAGTCGTCCAGCTCGGAGGTATGGCAGGCCGATGGATCGCGGATCAGGAACCGGATCGGCCCCCCTTGCTCGACCGCCAGCGGTTCCCCGCCGCGATGGTAGACGACGATGCCCTCCGCGCGCACCGGCTCTAGAGGAATCGAGACGTGAAAGTCATCGCGATCCGCATGCAAGGTCAGGTAATTCGCGAGGGCGCTCGGCCGAGCGACCGCGAGGATCGCCTCCAGCGCCACGCCGTCTCCCTTGCGCTGGGGATGGAACCGAGAGACATCGTGAACCTGAAGCGACGCGGGAAGCGCGGCCAGGTCGGCAAGGGTCAGCTCCAGCGGCTGCTCGACGGCGCCATCGACTTTCAACAGGTGCTCACTCTTCATGAAGGGGCTCCAGGTCGCGGACACTCTCGTCGGAGTGATTGTAACCCAGATGAAGCTCAGCGAGGAAGCTGCTCCGTGGCCCATGCCCGTGGCCCGGCTCGACCGGATCTGCTATCGTCAAGGTCTTCCTTGAGATGCACCCCGGGCGAAAGACGTCCATGACACTGGCGATCGAAACGCACAAGCTGACGCGATACTTCAGCGGTTCCTGCGCGGTCAACGGCATCGAGCTGGCCGTCGAGAACGGCACCTTCTACGGTTTCCTCGGGCCCAACGGCGCGGGGAAGTCGACCACCATCAAGATGCTCACCGGCCTGCTCGCTCCTTCGGCCGGGCAGATGCTTGTGCTGGGCCGCGATATGCTCGACCCGCGGCAGTCGCTCGAGGCGAAGCGGCACGTCGGCGTCATTCCCGAGGACCTGGCGCTCTTTGACTATCTGACCGCTCGCGAGTATCTCACCTTCATCGGCCGCGTGCACTTGATGCCGCGCGAGACCATCCGCAGCCGCTCCGACGAGCTGCTATCGATCCTTGGCCTCGACGGCGAGGAGAGGAAGCTCACCCTGGAATACTCCCACGGCATGAAGAAGAAGCTGGCGATGGCCGCCGCGCTTCTGCCCAATCCCGACTTGCTGTTCCTGGACGAGCCGTTCGAGGGGGTCGACGCGGTGACGTCGCGGGTGATTCGTGATCTGCTCGCCGGCTTCGTCGCGCGCGGCTCGACCGTCTTCCTCACCTCGCACGTCCTGGAGATCGTCGAGCGGCTTTGCACCCACGTCGGCATCATCGTCAAGGGGGAACTGGTCGAGCAGGCATCGCTGGAGACCATTCGCCAGGGAGGCTCGCTCGAAGATCGGTTCCTCCAGACGGCGGGAGCGGACCCCGAGGCCACGCGCAAGCTCAACTGGCTGGAGGCGGCCTCGTGAACGCGGAGCACTTGCAGGCCTTCGCCTGGCTGCGCTGGCGGCTCCTGGTCAACCAGTGGCGGCGGGGCGGCTCGTTGAACGCCGTACTGATGATCGTCGTCTTCATCGCGGCCTGGTGCACGGCCATCCCGCTCCTCGTGGGTACGTTTTTGCTGGGAGTGTACCTGATTCCCAGAGCCCAGCCGCTCTATCTCTTGCTTGCCGGCGACGCCCTGGTTGTGGGCTTCCTCTTCTTCTGGAGCGTAGGGTTGCTCACCGAACTGCAAAGGGCGGAATCGCTCTCGCTGACCAAGTTCCTCCACTTGCCCGTCTCGGCGAGCGGGGCGTTTCTGCTCAATTATCTCAGCTCTCTTTTGCGGCTGAGCCTGGTGTTCTTCGTGCCTTCGATGCTTGGGTTTGGCCTGGCGCTGGTCTACGTGAAGGGACCGTCTTTCCTCCCGGTCGTGCCGTCCGTGGTGGCCTTCTTCCTGATGATCACCGCGCTCACCTATCAATTCCAGGGCTGGCTGGGCGCGCTGATGACCAATCCGCGGCAGCGGCGGACGGTGATCGTGGCCGCGACCATGGTCTTTGTCTTGATCACTCAATTGCCGAACCTGATCAACTTCCTCGCGCCCTGGGGAGGCCAGCACCGGGCAGACCGGGCGCGGCAAATGCTTGAAGAGATGAAGAAGCTTGATGACGCCGAGAGATCTGGCCAGCTCAACATCCACGAAAAGGTGCGGCGGGGAAAAGAAATCCTCGATCGCTTCCAGAATGACAGGAACCAGGCGTACCGGAAAACGCTGCACGACCTGGAACGCACAGCCCGGCTCGCGAACCTGGTCTTGCCTGTCGGCTGGCTGCCTCTGGGAGTGCTGGATGCGGCCGAAGGCCGGATCATGCCCTCGGTTCTGGGACTGCTGGGAATGACATTGATCGGCTCTGGCAGTCTCTGGCGAGCCTTCCGCGCCACGGTCAGGCAATATCAGGGAGAGTCCTCGAACCGGAAAAAGCGGCCCGCGCTTACCGAACCGGCAGCCAGCCTCGCGCCGATTTCGAGGAGACTGTTGCTGGAAGCGCGGCTTCCCGGACTCTCCGAGCCGGTCTGTGCGATCGCGCTGGCCACGTTCCGTTCCCTGCTTCGTGCGCCCGAGGCCAAGATGATGTTGCTCACGCCGGTGATCATGACCCCGATATTCGGTTCGATGATCTGGCGGCAGCACCAGGCGATTCCGGAACTGGCGCGGCCGCTCGTGCCCGCCGGCGGAATGGTCTTCGTGCTCATGGGCGTGGTGCAGATGATGGGCAATCTTTTCGGCTTCGACCGCGACGGCTTTCGTGTGTTTGTCCTCTCCGCCGCGTCCAGGCGCGACATCTTGCTAGGCAAGAACCTGGCGTTTGCCCCGGTGGTGCTGGGGCTTGCCGCAGTCTTGCTGGCGATCGTGCAGGCCGTCTGTCCGCTCCGGTTGGATCACTTGCTGTCGTTGATTCCCCAGTTCGTCTCGATGTTCTTGCTCTCCTGCATCATCACGAACCTGATGTCGATCTACACGCCGGGCTTCATGGCCGTGGGTTCGCTCCGCCCCTCGAATCCCAAGATCACCACGGTGCTCGTTCAACTCGTCATGGTCATGATCGTCTTTCCCCTGACTCAGGCCCTCACGTTTCTTCCCCTGCTCGCGGAGGTGGTGCTTGGATTCCTGAACTTCGCCGTGAACGTTCCGGTTTGCCTGCTGCTTTCTCTGCTGGAGTGCGCGGTGGTCGTCCTGGTCTATCACATCGCGCTCGACCTCCAGGGAAATGATCTGCGAGCCCGGGAGCAGAGAATCCTTGATATCGTGACCAGCCGTGCGCCGTGAGGAGAAGGCAGAAGATCGGCCATCGCCTTTGCTGCGAAAGGAAGACTCATCCCTGATCGGCACTTTTCGGGGGCCGGCCCCGATTGCGGAGGGTGAAGCCCAGTCCCAGCCTCGCGGCGGTCTCCAGAACCCATGGGGTCGGTCCGAAAGGACGTCCGCGCCGGACGCAGAGCCGCACGTGCCGCAGTTCGGCCGGCGACAGGCCGGCGTTCACCAGCTTGGTCCAGTTGCGCGGCCGCTCGACGGGCCAGTCGCCCAGCGGGGGAAGCTGGTTGCGATGTCCTCGCTTCCACAGGCCGCTCCAGCGCCAGTCTTGCGCCCGCTCTACCTTCTTGGCACGCAGCGGGTTGCCCTCGACGTACCGGCAAAGCAGCAGGAAGTGATCGTCCTCGGCGACCGGGAAGCTCTTGTATCGTCCCTGGTAGAGGTGCCCCGCGCCTCGGCGGTGATGAGCTTCCTGATGGCGACGGACGTGGGTGACGCCGACCCAGGCCAAGAACCGCCCGAGCGACTCGTCTGTTTCGGGGCGGACGACCAGATGCCAGTGATGGGGCATCAGGCAATAGGTCAACAGCTCGACCGGCTGACGCTCCAG
The DNA here is from genome assembly GCA_049966735.1 of Isosphaeraceae bacterium. Classification (GTDB taxonomy): domain Bacteria; phylum Planctomycetota; class Planctomycetia; order Isosphaerales; family Isosphaeraceae; genus Aquisphaera. The sequence goes on along the minus strand of JBMFUH010000116.1, from coordinate 3,205 downwards.
GCCTTCAGACAGCACGCGCTCGAAGCCGTCAAGATCGTCCTCGTCGTGAAACAGGCGCATCCGCCCGTTCGCCCAGTTGTGAACGTGATAGACCAACCCCCCAGCGACGGATCGTGCGACTCTTGGCATTCATTCACAATAGACCATCGGTCCCTGGTATTCAATATCAAGCCTGTCCCGATTTTCCTTTCTCGCGTACCTCCATCGAGCAGTGTTCCGACACCATGTTGTGGCAAGGTCTTCCGACCTTGCCACGCGACCGACCGCGGGTCTACTCCCAATCGACCGAGGGAACCTACGGTCCGCCGGACGGCGGGGTCTGGAGACCCGCGCCGAACGGAAGAGCTCCATGAGCTGGCGTCTGGCCACGCGCGGTAACGCAACTCAAAATCCGCAACTCAAGACTTCTTCGAGGTTCTCACCTCGACCGGCGTCATGACGGGCTCCACGTCAGTGCTCCCGCAATGGGGACACTTGACCTGGGGGTGCTGGTCATGCTCCGCGAAGGTTTCCTTTTCGTCGAAGATCTGCGCGCACGACTTGCAGCGGAATTCGTAAAGAGGCATGGCTGGTCCTCCCTTGGAGTCGGAGTCGTCGGGCCCGCTGGTCCTTTTGCAATCCAGGGGCGGGCACCTTCCCATTCAGCCGATCTCTCTCAAGCCTCGTCCCATCGTCCAGGCCGCTACCTGAATCCTAAATCCGTCGAATCCAGACATCAAGGGGTCATGTTTCACCACGGAGGAACCGGTGCTGGACTGCTCGCTGGGGCAGACGATACCGCTCAGAGCAGCGCACTGGCAGGACATAGCTCCGAAACATCAAGGCGGCCACAGCGCCAACGGCGCCACACGCGACACACGAGAACCAGGGAGCCCGCGTCAATCCCAAGCCACTAGTAGACCGTCACCACCAACCCTTTCGCGGGATCGCGCGTGGGGTCGACGGACTCATCGAAAAGCTCCAACTTGCCGTCAATGTAGCGATAGACCTCATTGTGATGGTTTTCGACGGAGCAGGTACGGTTGTCGACAGTGAGCGCCAGGGGGTACACATGGACGGCGGCGACCCAGTTGCGGTCGACCAACTTAGCGTCGTGCGGCAGTTTCTCGACGCGCGTGATCATCATGTTCCAGCCCGTCAGATCCACCTTGATGCGTTTCGGACCACTGTAACCGGGGGTTTGAATCACGTTCCCCTCCCAGCTCGGGAACGAGGCGGCTCGCCCGGGGTTCTTTGGTCTCGCGCGCAGCAGCACGTTACGCACTTTCAGGGCGAGCTCGGCATCGCCGGGCTTAACATAACCCTCCAGGCTGACGGTCACGGTGGACTGATCGCCAGCGATCTTGTGCGGG
>JBMFUH010000116.1:0-1843 GCA_049966735.1 Isosphaeraceae bacterium | reverse complement strand
CCGGCCAGTCGGGCGGGGGTTGCCAGGGGAGATCGGGGGGTGCGTTGGGTTTTCGGGGCGACGGCGGGGCAAGCGCCGGCGCGGAGCCGGGTGGCCGCGGCGTATACCACCGCAGCCAGATGATCCCCGCGGTCTCGCACACGAGCACAAGCAGTACGGCCAGGATTCTTGCCAGCCGGAAAACACGGCGTATGTTCATTGTGGTTGCCCTTGAGTGGCTGAGACCTTGACCGATGACCAAGTTTAGCGTCGGGAGGATTGCGAAGCCGGGGCGGTAGCAGCGCAACCCAGAGCACGAAGGCACAGAAGGATGCTCACATCCATCTCAAACCGCTAGTGCCGCACAATCATCATGAGCCCATCATCGGAGGGATCGCGGAAGACGGGGTTGACAGCCTCGTTGAACAGCTCCAACTGGCCATTGAGGTAGCGATAATACTCAATGTGGTGCGATCCGATGGAGCAGGTGCGATAATCGACCGTGCGCGCTATGGGGTGCACACGCACGACGGCGCGCCAGTTGTCATGGGGTAGTTGCATCACCCGGGTGATGAACATGACCCAGCCCAGCGGCACCACCTTGATCCGGTACGGCCCCTTCTCGCCTGGGAGCTCGACCGACTCCCAGCGCGGGAAGGAGGCGGCTCGCCCGGGATTCTGCGGTTTCGCTTGCAGCAGCACGCGCTGCACTTTCTTGGCCAGCTCGGCGTCGCCGGGTTTCGCATCGCCATCCAGGTTGATGCGCACCCGGAACTGATTGGTAGAGACCAAGTCGGCCTGGCCGTAGCCGGGCGGGACCTCCCGGCCCACCGGATCGCCAGGCCGGGGGTGCCAGGAGGGATGGGGGGGCGCATCCGGTTCTCTGGGTGACAGCGGTGGCAGTGCCGGGGTCGAGTCGGGAGGCTGCGGCGTGTGACACCGCAGCCAGAACTCCGCCGCGGACTCGCCGAGCGCGAGCAGGAGGGCAAGCATTCCGATCCATGCCAGCCGGTAAACACGGCGTGCGCTCATTGTGGTTGCCATTGAGTGGTTGAGACCTTGACCCAAGACCAGTTGAGCGACGGGAGGGACACTGTGAAGTCGTGCTGGCCGTCCGCGGCGGTCATCGTCCAGGCGTACTGTAGTTGCTGTGTGTAGGTGATGAAGGCTGTACCCACGGGGATCGCGTTCCACCCGGCCTGGGTCTGTCCCACCAGCGCCTCGGTGTCGTACAGCATGCCACTCGTCACGCGCCAGGTGTTGGTGTAGCCGCCCGTTTGGGGGTACCAGCCGCCCGTTCCGGGCAATTGTATACCGCCGGTGTAGTAATCGTAATGGGCTATGTTCTCCTGGATCAAGCCGCCCATGTACGGCCCGACCTGGGAGCCCGACGACGTCACGATGTCCGTGACCTGCTCCGCCGTCTGGTACCCCGCCGGCCCGGGGATGTTCCACTTGGCAACGTGGTCGGGCGGGCTGACGTTGACATACGCAACCTCGGTCGTCGGTCCCGGTGGGGCCACTGAGGGATTAGTGGAGCTGTATGTCGTCACTGCCGTGACGGTGTACTCTCCCGGGAGGGGAAGGTACACCAGGGCGGTTGTGTTCGTGCTCATGTTCGGATTCTGGTCGAGGCTCGTCACCCCGCCGTAGGTTATCGTAAACGACCAGGCGGTGCTGGCGATGGGAAACTGGGGCGCCGGGGTTGTCGTGAGCGTGAAGTTAGCTGCCGCGCCCAGCACAGGCGAGGCGGGGGACGAGGTAATCCCGGTCACGATGTCGAGCGGCTGGATGCCGGCCTCGGGACCGGAGACAACACGAACCGGTCGCGGGGCGTGACTGCGGTGGTTGATTGGCGGGCGTG